>CAKZOF010000464.1 GCA_937135995.1 uncultured Pyrinomonas sp. | reverse complement strand
TGACTACCGGTTTCCAACGCTTGCGCGACCAATCGCGCGACGAGTTCACGCGCTACGGTTTCCGCAACATCGTCACGCGCGAGCCGAACTTCAACACGCTGACGCGCGGTGCCAGTTCACCCAACACGGATTACACGGACACGGCCTTTTTCGTCCAACTCGAGTACGATCGCATACGCTTGTTGCGTCTTTCGGGTGGGTTTCGCGCGGACAATTGGAAGACCGAGGCGCAGGTGACAAGCGGTTTCCCACTCGGCGCAGAGTTCACCATCTTGCGGGCATCCATTCCGGCGTTGAGCGCCAATCCAGGGCCGCTTGCCCCACAGGTAGATAGCCTCGGCCGATTGCTCGATTTGGCCGGCGGACGAGCGCCCGTGCGAACCAGCAAGACCTCGTTGACGGGCAACGTCGGCGTCGTTCTCAGGTTGCCGCAAGGGATCAACCCGTACTTTCGTTTCGCCACCGCGTACCGTGAGCCTTCGGTCACTGAACGGTACATCATCCGCAATTTCATTCCACTGCCGAACATCTTGAGCGCCATCGTCGTCGGCAATCCGAACCTCGAGCCGGAGACGGCGCGCAACTTCGACGTCGGCGTCAAAGTTCAACGCAACCGTTTCAACGGGTCATTCGGTTATTTTCGCAACGATCTCGACAACCTGATCATCTTCGCCTTGCCGCCAGGATCGCCGACGCCGCTCGGCGCCGGTTTCTTGCTCGTGCCGGCGGATCCGGCAAACGGATTGCTCGGTGCCCCGTTCAACCGCGGGTTGCATGCCGTCTCGTTCAACGGGCGCATCAATCAGGCGAAGAACTTGATTTATGGCTTCGAGGGGACGTATGAAATAGCGCTACCACTCGGAGAGGTCGGCAGCTTGACGCCTTATGGTTCGATGGGATGGATGCATGGGACGAACAAGTCGCCGACGGCGACGCAGCTAGACATCATCAGGCGGCTTTACAACCGCAGCGACACCCCAATTCGGTTGGAGGGCTCGCTCGATGATGTTCCGCTCGGCAACATCACGCCTTTCCGCGGGATCTTCGGCGTCGTCTTCAATGACCGCAAAGGACGCTTGTTCGCCGAATACGCTTTGCGCCATCAAGCGCGCGTCACGCGCGCCAATCCGACCAGCTTTCAAGGGCCGACGCTGGTCAATTACGGGACGTTCGCCAGTTTAAACGAGTTCACCGTTCAGAGCATTCGTGGTGGATACAACCTGCGTCGGGAGGGGTACCGGCTGACGTTTACGGCGGGCGTAGACAATTTGACTGATCTGCTCTACTTCGAGCATTTTCAAAACGCTCCAGCGCCTGGCCGGTCTTTTGTCTTCGGCTTCACGACGGAGTTCTCAAACCTTTTGAGGCGCTGAAGGATCCCCCCGGCGGCACCGTCGCGCGGCGTCCGCTGAGGCGGGGTGGAAGTCGGACCGAAGGGGCCAGCGTCGCAGATTATTCTTCGAACGCCTACCGCACGCTGGCGTTGACCAAGCGCGCTTGTTACGTTCGAAGCTCGGTGCTTCGATATGGCGGACGGAGTGACCGACGAAGGTCTTTCATTCTTCTCGCAACGGCGCGCGTTTCTCGGCGCTGTGGGCGCTTCTCTGTGTTCTTTGATGGCACACGGAGTCGGGCGCGATCGGCAGTCAGCGGAACGGATCATCATCGTTGGTGGCGGACTTTCTGGCCTTGCCGCGGCGCTCGAACTCGGAGAGCGGGGCTACGCGGTGACTGTAGTCGAGGCGCGCGAGCGCATCGGTGGGCGCGTACACACTCTTCGCCAACCCTTCACCAACGGCTTGTACGCCGAAGCTGGAGGCGAGATCATCGGCGACCGCTACCGCCGACTGCTCGCATATGCTCGCCGGTTCGGGCTCGAAACGGAGCCGCTCGGCGAAGGGGCCACGCGCGCGCGTGTGGCATACATGCGTGGGCGCTGGTATCGTTTCGGCGACGAGCCACACCCTTACGGCTTACGCGGCAAGGAGATGCGGCTCTCTCCGCCGGAGCTTCTGCTCGATCACCTGCGTGCTTGTATCGCAGAGGTCGGGACGGATTGGTCACAGCTTGCGCGCTACGATGGCTGGTCGCTGGCAACTTTGCTCGCAAAGGGCGGAGCATCGCCTAGCGCCGTTCGCCTGATCAACATCGCGCTCAACTACAACGACGCGCACACGGTTTCAGCGGCGAGCGCGCTGTTCGATCTGCTTCGGCGCATGGAGGGCGGTCAGCGCGCGTTGCGCCTTCGCGGCGGAAACGATCTGCTCCCGCAGGCGATGGCCGCCGCGATCGAGCGAAGAGGCGGCAGGTTGATCACCGGCGCGATCGCGCATCGCGTTCGGCATATGCCTGTTGGCGTGCGCCTGACGGTCGAAAAGAACGGACGCGCCCAAGAGCTGGAGGCAGAGCGGGTCATCTTCTCGGTGCCCGCGACGACGTTACGTCGGGTGATTTTCGATCCAGCGCTCCCTACGGCGAAGGCACAGGCCATCGCCGCCGTTCCATATACGCGTGTGACCAAGATATTTTTCGAGGGAGAACGCGTGTGTTGGGACGAAGGCCAGTTCGGCGCGGGGCTTTGGACCGATACGCCGCTTGAACGGATCGTGCTCGTTCCCACGTTGCACAACACACGCACGCTTTTCGTCGCGTGGATCGATGGCAACGGGGCCGAGATGCCTGACCAAATGGACGAGCGCACGCGAATGACATGGGCCAGCGAGTTGTTCAGCCAAGTGTTGCCAGAATGCGGCCGTCGGAGTCGAGCCGTGGCGACCGTTTCGTGGGCTTCTGATCCGTGGGCGCGCGGTGCTTACGCGCATTTTGCACCAGGACAGTGGGTGGCGATTCGCCCGCTGCTCGCATCGAGCGTCGGGCGGATGCACTTCTGCGGCGAACACACGGCCGACCATGCCTCCGGCATGGAGGGGGCACTCGAATCCGCAGCCAGAGTAGTGCGCGAAATCGCTGGCGCCGACCCATGATGCTCCTTATTTGATGGTGGCGTGCATCGCCCCGGGATCCATGAAGAAGCGGGAAAACCCTAGCATGCTGTTGAGACTTGATGCTTGGTTGCTGTTCTTGCGTGAGTTCGGAGTGGCGAACAGATGACCCCAACGGAGACTGCCGGCAAGCTCTTTCGCGCTGTGATCGAAAAACGGCTCGACGGAATCCTCGACTGTTACCTCCCACTGGAGACGACCTATGTCTTCGTTGAAGGGCCGCGTTGGTCCACCAAAGGTTTCGCGCGCATCAGCGAAGGCTGGCGCGCTTTTGTCAATGCTGATCTGGAGTTGACGAGTTGCGATTGGGTGGAAGGACCGTTCGGTGAAGAGGCCGCCGACATGGCTTGGGTGGGCGGCATTGTGGAGATTCGGGCGCGCGTGCGTGACGAGGTGCGGACCGTCCGTCTCCGCGGCACGTTCGTCATGCGGCGCGATGACGCCGGCGGTTGGCGCATTGCACACGAACACTTTTCCGCACCG
>CAKZOF010000463.1 GCA_937135995.1 uncultured Pyrinomonas sp. | reverse complement strand
GCGCGAATCGGGAGAAAGGGATATTTTTAACCGACATCGTGCAGGAAGATGTATCGGCAACCGAAGTGCGGCGCGTGGTGCGCGAAGCTCCAGAAGCGCTCGATGAGCTAGTACCGAAACCGGTGGCTGACTACATCCGCAAACACAAGCTTTACCAATAGGAGCATGAATCGAGAACCAGCGAGAAGAGCAGTGAGAGCGGGATTGACGGTGGACCAGAAGATTCAGGTGGCGGTGGAAGCGGCCAGCGACAAAAAGGCCGTCGAACCCATCGTCTTGGATCTGCGCGAAGTGGCCAACTTCACCGACTATTTTTTGATCGCCAGCGGGACGAGCACGCGCCAAGTCCAAGCGATCGCCGATGAAGTGGCCGAAAGGCTCGAAAAGTCCGGCGTGCGCGCCGCGCACGTCGAGGGCTACGCGACGGCCGAGTGGATCCTGCTTGACTATGGGGACTTGGTCGTCCACGTCTTTGCCGAACCGGCGCGTCGCTTCTACGATCTTGAACGGTTGTGGCGCGAAGCCAAGCGCGTCGAATTACCTGTGGACGGCGTCGAGGCAGAGACCGAGTAATGGAGTTGGTCGCAAAGTCTCCGGCGATGCTCGAAATCATGAGGTTGGCCGAGCGCGTCGCGCGCACGGATGCGACGCTTTTGATCACGGGCGAGTCTGGAACGGGCAAAGATCTTTTGGCGCGATTCGTTCACGAACGGAGCCGACGCGCTGGCGCGCCGCTCGTCAAGATAGATTGCGCTGGGCTTGCGCAGAGCCTGCTTGAAGCGGAGCTCTTCGGTTACGAACGCGGGGCGTTCACCGGTGCCAACCGAACCGTGCCCGGACGAATCGAAGCGGCGCAGGGCGGCACGCTCGTACTCGACGAAGTGGCGCAGCTGTCTGCCGAGGCGCAAGCGAAGTTGTTGCGCGTTATCGAACAGCGAGAATTCGAGCGGCTCGGCGGGCGGCGTGCGCTGCGCGTCGATGCGCGCATCATCGCGCTGACCAATGTTGATTTGGACGGCGCGGTACGACGGCGGGCGTTTCGCGAAGACCTGTTTCACCGCTTGAACGTCGTGCGGCTCGAAGTCCCGCCATTGCGCGCGCGGCGCGCGGACGTGCGCGAGTTAGCACGTCGTTTCCTCGCCACAGCGCGCACCAAGCATGGCAAGCGCATCAAGGGTTTTTCACCGGAAGCGCTTCGCGTGCTGGACGATTATGAGTTCCCCGGCAATGTGCGCGAATTGCAGCACATCGTCGAACGGGCAGTGATCGTTTGCGAAGACACTAAAATCGGAGTCGCGGATTTGCCCGAAGCCGTGCTGCTGGCGGCGAGATTGCAGCGGAGGCGGCGCGAGCGCCCGACGCTCGCCGAAGTCGAAGCCGAATACATCCGCGAGGTCTTGACAGCAGCGCGTGGCAACAAGTCCGAAGCGGCACGCATTCTGGGGATTAGCCGCAAAAACCTGTACGAAAAGATCGCACGATACCACATAGAGAGCGTGAAGAGATGAGATTTCGTTTCGTCTGGATCGGTGAGACCAAGAACGAGCACATCCGCGGCCTTCTGCAGGATTACATGCGGCGACTGACGCGTTTCGCTTCATGTAAGGTGATTGAATTGCGCGAGGGGGCGGGAGGAAGCGAGCGCAACATCCTGCAGGACGAGAGCAAGCGTATCATGGCTTCTTTGCGGCCCGACGCGCACGTCGTGCTGCTCGATACGCAAGGCGAGGAATGGAGTTCGCAAGATCTGGCTTCCAAACTGGAGAAGTGGCAGATCAACGGAGTGCGGGAAGTGACCTTCATCATCGGCGGCCATCTCGGCGTCGCTCCGGAGATCAAGGAGCGGGCCAACATGCGATGGTGTTTGTCACGCTTGACGCTCACGCATGAGCTGGCGCGCGTGCTTTTGGTCGAGCAGCTTTACCGCGCATATACGATCGTCCGCGGGTTGCCGTACCACAAATGATTTTCGCGAAGGGAAGCGGAAAGTGGCCCTTCGCCGCGAAAGCAAGCAGGGATGGGAGGAGTCTCGAAAGCGCATATGGACAAGAAGAGGTTGAAGGCTTTTCGTGACAGGCTGTTGGAACGGCGCGAAGCGCTCTTTCGTCAAGTGATGGAAGCGGAGATGAGGAGTCGCGAGCGCGACATGGAGGAGACGCAGGATCCGGCGGATATGGCGGCCAACGCTTACGCCAAAGAACTCATGGTCTCGATGTCAGACAACGATCGACGCTTGCTGCGCCTGATCGATGAAGCGCTGCAACGCATCGAGGAGGGAGAGTACGGATTGTGCGTCAACTGCGGCGAACCGGTTCAGGATAAGCGCCTTGAAGCATTGCCTTGGGCTAGATACTGTCTTCGTTGTCAGGATCTTTATGAGCGCGGGTTGTTGAACCAAGAAGAGGAAGAGAGCCGCGCCTCATGAAAGACGGAAGCGGCGAGATTCTCCGCTGAAATGAACGCTTCTTCCCGCAAGGAGCGACATCCGAACGCGCACTGCCGCTGAAGCGTTCTCTTTCGAGCGCCCGATCTTCGGTGCGAAACCCATCGGTTTCTCGCTGATCCAGCGAAGGGCAAACGCTCGATCTTGGCCTCCGTTTCCCGCAACGAAGCGGACCAGATGCCGGAAGCGCATCACCTCGAAGCACGACGACAGAGCTTGATTCTTCAGGCGAGCGTGGACTTGGGACGGCGCATCGTCGGTCTTTGTTGCGACGCGCTGCTTGCTGTGACGTACCCGCACGGGTGCGTCCTTTGCGGGGCGAGCGTGGAAGCACGCGCGGATTGGCCCGCGTGCGCCGAATGTTGGGACGCTGCGCCCATCTTCGCCGTAGATGACGCGTTGTGCACCAAGTGCGGGGTCAAGTTGCAGGGGCAGAACGTTGGTTGGTGCCGTCACTGCTCGGCGGAAGAGTTCACTGCTGCGCGCGCCGTTGGCCTGTATGATGGCGCGTTGCGTGCTGCCGTGCTCGAATTGAAAAGTGCGCCCAAGCTCGGCGCGCGGCTCGCTGAACTGCTCGTCGCCGTCGCGCGACGCGAACCGCTGTGTCATGCGACGCGCGTCGTCCCTGTGCCGCTTCATGCCGAACGACAGCGCGAACGTGGTTTCAACCAAGCGGCGGTGATCGCCCGCGCCATCGGCAAGAGGCTTGCTCTGCCGGTGGATGAGACGAGTCTTGTGCGACCTGTCCACACGGCGGCACATCGCTCGCTGATGGATGCGCACGCGCGGCGGACGAGCGTCGAGAAGGCTTTCGCCGTCGTCGCTCCACGCTTGGTCCACCGGGAGCGCATACTCCTTGTGGACGATGTGCTAACGACAGGAGCGACCGCTTCAGCGGCGGCGCGCGCGCTGCTCGACGCTGGGGCCGAAGTGGTCCATGTGCTCACCATCGCACGCGCCGCGTTCAGCGCGCGTTGATCCACGAGCCGCCGGAGCACGAAAAACGCAGCTTGTGAACCCGGCGCGGATTTACGGCAACTCGGTTGTAACACGGATCGTCTAACATCCAGACGAAGGGGGACGTAGCGGCCAGCAAAGGGGCGCTTTTTGACACAAGCGGCGAAAGTCGCGTAATATCGAAGGTAAAAGGCATCGGGGTCGGAGGTTTGAGAGGCGAGCCGAAGAACCGATTGCGAAAGGGTATGAATAGGCGTGTTCTAGTGTTGAATGCTTCCTACGAGCCGATCAACGTGTGCACCGAACGACGCGCCATCGTGATGATCTTCAAGGGTGTTGCGCGTGTCGAGGAGTACAATGGGCACTTGATCCGTTCGGCTCGCATGGAGATGCGTGCGCCTTCGGTCATCCGTTTGACCGACTACATCCATATCCCTTACAAGAATCGCACGCTCTCGCGCAAGAACATCTTGCTGCGCGACCATTCGACATGCCAGTACTGTGGCCAACACCTGCCGCCGTCGGAGTTGACGCTCGACCACGTCGTCCCGCGTTCGCGCGGTGGCGAATCGACGTGGGACAATCTGGTCGCGTGCTGCAAGCGGTGCAACCACCGCAAAGGGAATCGCACGCCCGAGGAAGCCGGCATGAAGCTGATCCGGCGTCCACGCGGATTCTCGCTCCACGTCAATCGGCAGATCATGCGTTATTTGGGACGGACCGACGAGACGTGGAGAAAGTATCTGTTCTATGAATCAGACGCGCAGAGCTAGTGGCGCGTCGTCGAAAGGATCGGTTGAGGAAAGACAATGTACCAAATGGCTCTCGGGTACCAGGAGTTGCTCATCATCCTGTTTATCTTGTTGCTGCTTTTCGGCAGCACGCGCCTGCCGCAGCTTGCGCGCGGGTTGGGCAAGAGCATTCGCGAATTCAAGCGCGGCGTCGCCGAAGGCGAATCGGCATCGGATGAACAAGCGGAGTTGTCACGGCGCGAGGCTTTGCGCGCGCCTGAAGGCAGCCGTCTCGAAGACGAGCGCGCGGCGAGCAGAGCCGAAAAACTTCGTTAGCTTTC
>CAKZOF010000462.1 GCA_937135995.1 uncultured Pyrinomonas sp. | reverse complement strand
CTGGCGCTCGCGCTCAAGCAGAAGGATCGCTTCGATGAAGCCATCGCCGAACTGGAACGCGCCATCGAGCTACAACCATCGTTGCCGGAAGCACACTACACGCTCGGCGTCATCCTCATGCAACAATCCAAGCTCGACCGTGCGGCGGAAGCTTTTCGCGCCGCCATTCGTGCCAAGCCCGAGTACGCCGAGGCTCACTACGCACTCGGCACGGCGCTGCAACAGCGCGGCGACTTGGACGGCGCCATCGCCGCCTTTCGCGAGGCGCTGCGCCTCGCACCGGAAGCGCCGGAGATCCACAACACGCTCGGCACGGCCCTACGTCAGAAGGGTGATCTTGCTGGCGCCCGGCGCGAGTTTCAAGAAGCAGCTCGCCTGAACAAAATGAAGTCGAACATGCAAGCCGCCGTCTTCGCGTTAAACACGGGACTCGCCAAACTCAACGCCGGGGACTTGCAAGCGGCCGTGGAAAGGTTCGAAGAAGCGACGCGCCTCGATCCGCGAAACGCGCAAGCTTACTACCATCTGGCGCGCGCGCTGCAACGTTTGGGACGCGCGCAAGAAGCGCAAGCCGCCTACCAAAAGGCGCGCGAACTCAACCCACGCATCAAACCCCTGCCCTGACGAGGAGTGAGCTTTCCGACAGCATCGGACAATCCGGGCGGCGAAAACTCGATCCTATGGCGTCGCGCGGGGCCAACTCGCGCGACGCAACTCCGTCACTTGGGCTTTGCCGCTTCCTTCGCGAAGCGTCACGAGACGATTGACTTCCACGTCCCTGAATCTTTCGACGGCGCCGCTGGGCCAGCGCACTTCGATCAGATCCACCTTTCGGTTGTTCCCCAAGCCGAAGTGCAACCGCGGATCGTTGTACGAGTAGTAGCTCGATTGGCTCGACAGCTCCTGCGTCTGCGTTCGACCGCCAGCGGTGACGCGCACGCGCGCGCCGATGGCGCTGCGGTTCGACCGCACTCCCACGAGTCGCACCTTGATCCAGTTCGCTTCGGCGTCGCTTCTGCCGCCGTCGATGAGTTCGTTTCGGAGCAACGATGGACGATCGTTCATGTTCATGATGAGCACATCCATGTCGCCATCGTTGTCGAAATCGCCGAAAGCGCATCCGCGGCTCGACTGCATTTCGGTCGCCCCCGGACCACTCGCGGCCGTCACGTCGCGGAAGCGTCCATTGCCGAGGTTGCGGTAAACGAGGCGTGGCCCTTTGTAAGGGTAATCCTTGAAGACCCTTTCGACTTCCGGATAGACGCTCCCCGTGACGATCATGATGTCGGGCCAACCGTCGTTGTCGAAATCGACGAATCCGGTTCCCCACTGCACGTATGGCAAGTGATCGAAACCGGCAGCGCGTGAGGCGTCTTCAAAAAAGCCGCGTCCAACATTGCGATAAAGCACGGGCAGATCATCGGCGAAATGCGTCTTGAAGATGTCCAACAAGCCATCGCCATCGTAATCGCCGACGGCAACGCCCATGCCAGCCTGCGGCTGGCCATCCTCGTTGTATGCCGTGCCCGTTTCGAGCGCTACATCCGTGAATGTCCCATCGCGATTGTTGCGGTAGAGCGTGCTCGCCGTGGAATCGCAAGCGACGTAGATGTCGGGCCAGCCGTCGTCGTTGTAATCGAGCACCACCGCCGACATGGAGTAGCGCCC
>CAKZOF010000461.1 GCA_937135995.1 uncultured Pyrinomonas sp. | reverse complement strand
AGTTTGCGGTGGTCGCGACTCGCTCGGCCCGCGGCGCGCGTGGACGATGTTCGAGATAGCGTGTTTGAAGACGAGGTGTTCCTGCGCGCCCGATTCGACGAGCACCGAAAATTTATCGAAGCTCTTGATGCGCCCAGTCAGCTTCGCGCCGTTCATTAAGTGTACCGTCACGGTGTCCTTCTCGCGGCGCGCCGTGTTGAGAAACGCATCTTGAACGTTTTGCGGTGCGGGTTTGTTGTCCACTCTTGTCTCCACACAAACTATGCAACAAAGAGCATGCGCTTTACATTACAACAGCCCGTCAATCATGACAAGTATGCGGTCCACGCCGCCCGTCACGCGGCGCTGCCATCCTCAAGAAAACCAAGAGTTTGCTTGCGCGCCTCGGGCGCGGGCGAATCAGGCCGACGAAAAGAGCCGGGCGAGTCGCGCTGCCAGAAACTCTTGCACGCGCGCCTCGTCGCCAAAACCCGGAAGCCATTCGACATCTGGCTCGCGCCGAAACCACGTCCACTGCCTTTTGGCATAGTGGCGCACGTCGAGTTTGGTCTGCGCGATGGCGCTCTCCAACGTGCGCTCGCCGCGCAAGTACTCGACGACGCGACGGTAACCGTGCGCGCCGAGCGCGCTCGAATCAGGCGGCACGCCCCGCGCGAGCAGTCTTCGGACCTCTTCGACCAGCCCGGCGCGAAAGTGCTCCTCCGTGCGCCGCTCGATGCGCGCGTAGAGTTCGGCACGCGGCGGATCGAGCGCGAAGACATGGATCCGTCCGGCAAATGGCGGCGGCGGAAGCCGCTCGCGTTGCTGCTCGGAGAAGCGGCGCCCGGTTTGAAAGATGACTTCGAGCGCGCGCGTGATGCGCGGCCAATCTCTTGGGCTGAGTCGCGCCGCCGCTTCCGGATCGAGACGCCGCAGCATGCGATGCAGGTGTTCGGTTCCGCGTCGTTCTTTGATCCGCCGCAGCCGACTCCTCAACCGCTCATCTGTTGGCGGGCTTTCGAAGAACGGCTCGCGCAGCGCGCGCAGGTAGAAGCCTGTACCGCCGACGAGAAAGACTGTGCGCCCGCGCGCTTCGATCTCCACGATCTTCTCCGCCGCCAGTCGTGCCCAATCCGCCGCCGTGAAACGCACATCGGGCGGGACGAAGTCGAGCAGGTGATGCGGCACGCCGCGCCGTTCGGCAAGCGGGACTTTGGCTGTCGCGATCTCGATCTCCCGATAGACCTGCACCGAGTCGCAGTTGATGATCTCCCCGTTGAAACGGAGCGCCATCTCGATGCCGAGCGCGCTTTTGCCCGAAGCGGTCGGTCCGACGATGGCGATGATCGGTCGGCACCTTGCCATCATTTCGTCGGAGAAGGCTGGCATTTCGCCGCGTTCGAAGTGGCCGAAAACAACCAGTGAACCGTCTCTTTGGCGCGTGCCATGACGCGAGCTTGCGTCGTTCGGCATAGCTGAACGGGGCCGCGCTTCGAAAATCGAGGTCGGAAGACGATGGGCGCAGGCGAACCCCCTGCGAAAGGCGCGCGCTTCGTCTCCGCGAGCGCGGCGTGCCACTCGGACGCTGTCTGCGGCCCCATCAGCGACTCGAAACGTAGCGCAGCGCGAGAACGATCCCGATCAGCGCGAGCAAGATGAGCGCACCCATGATCTGACGGCGCGAAAAGATCACTAGGGAATTGTAAGGCATAGCCGTCGATTTGCGCCACACTGCAACTACCCCCGAACTGACGATCTGTGCGCTTGCCGGCAGATGGTTGTTGTAACTCATCTCTTTTTGAATTCCGGTTTTTGGATCGCGCGCGAGTGCATCGCGTAGTGGTGATTGCTATGACTCATCTCTTTTTGGAACCTCGGGCGCTCTCTCTTGACGAACTTCTTTGAGGTTCAGAACCCGAGTCTCGCGTGGGGCGAGAACCATTCGAGTTCGAAAGCGTTCAAAGAGATCGATTAAGAGAAGCGCTGCCACAAATAGCGTGCGAGACCGGCGATGATGCCGACGGCGA
>CAKZOF010000460.1 GCA_937135995.1 uncultured Pyrinomonas sp. | reverse complement strand
AAAACGCACAACGCACGGATCATGGAACTTCGCACCGGTGACCGCGCCTTCATCCGACGCCGAGCGTTTGTGTCCGAAAATAGTTCTCGCGCCATCGCTCGTGGCCCGGAGAGAAAATGTTTTGAGTGGTTTGCCTGTGGCCACGGAAACGGCCCGAAAAATTCCTCTTTGACCTGTGGAAAACCACTTGCCTTTTCCGCCGAGATGTGCTAGTCTCCGCGCCGTTTTGAGACGAGATAGAGTCCGTAAATCATTGAAAACAAAATATTTAAAGTTATACCTTAAGATCCGGAAGGTTTTCCACAGGGCTGTGGAAAACCCTGTGGAAAACTTCTAGCAAGAATTTTTAAAGAGGGTCAAGGGGCAGAATTTACAACAGCTTCGGCCGTGGGCCTCAAAGAAGGTCATGAGCGATCTTCAGTGAGGAGTTGTATCTTCTTCGTACGCTACTCCGGCGTTGCCGTTTCGATCAGTGAAGGAGACAGAGCCATGAGCACTTCCGTCGAGGAGAGAATTTGGGGCGATCTTCTACGGGCGATCGAGAAACGTTTGAACAAACAGAGTTTCGAGACATGGTTTCGTCCGATCCGGTTCGAAGGATGCGACGAGGCGCGCCACGTACTGCGCTTGTGCGCGCCCAACCAGATCATCAAGGACTGGGTCAGTTCCAACTACTCGGACATTCTGCGGGCGTCGCTCGAGGAACTGAACCTTTCGACCTACCACGTCGACTGGAAGGTCGAGGATGACGATTCGCCGTCCGAGCGGTCCATGGACGAAACGCTGCTCGCTTACGACGAGGAAGCCTTTTCGCTTTCCGCAGAGAGCGTGCGCGAGGCGGTGCTCCCAAAGAGCAAGGGGGCGAGCTTTCTTCCGTTGCTCGAAGCGGCCGAGGCTGAAGGCCTGATGCCAGGCGCGACCACATTCGTCGACATCGAGCCGCTGGAGCTATCGCTCAACCCGAAATACACCTTTCAAACTTTCGTCGTCGGCTCGTGCAATCAGTTCGCCCACGCAGCCGCCCTCGCCGTGGCCGAATCGCCGGGCAAGACCTACAATCCGCTCTACATCTACGGCGGCGTGGGATTGGGCAAAACGCACCTCATGCACGCCATCGGCCACTTCATCCGCGAGCGCAACCGCCACCTGCGCCTTTCCTACATCTCGGCGGAGCGCTTCATGAACGAACTGATCAACGCCATTCGCTACGACAAAGTGCAGACCTTCCGCGAGAAGTACCGCTTCATCGATGTGCTCCTTATGGACGACGTTCAGTTCATGGCAGGCAAGGAACGGACGCAAGAGGAATTCTTTCACACGTTCAACGCGCTTTACGACGCACAAAAGCAGATCGTCATCACTTCCGATTGCCCGCCGCGCGGCATCCCGATGATCGAAGAGCGGCTTCACTCGCGTTTCGAGTGGGGCTTGATTGCCGACATCGAACCGCCCGATCTGGAGACCAAGGTGGCGATTTTAAAACGCAAAGCCGACCTCGATGGAGTCGAACTCCCCGACGATGTTGCCTTCTTCATCGCTGGCAAGGTTAAGAGCAACATACGCGAGCTCGAAGGCTCACTCGTGCGTCTGGTCGCCATCTCGTCTCTGCGCGGACTGCCGATCTCGATCATGCTCGCTCAGGATGCCATTCGCAACATCGCCGAAGACGAACGGCCGACGGGAATCACCATCGAGCAAATTCAGCGCGCCGTGGCACAGCACTACAAGCTGCGCGTCGAAGACTTGAAATCCAAGAACAATTCCCGGCAGATCGCCGTGCCACGCCAGATCGCCATGTACCTGTGCAAAAAGTTGACCAAACACAGCTTTCCCGAAATCGGGCGCGAGTTCGGCGGAAAGCACCACACCACCGTCATCCACTCCGTGGAGAAGATCGAAGCCCTCGTCGAGAAGGACCCAAATTTCCACAGGGTGGTAAGCGATATAATTGACAGTATTTGCAAGTAGTTAAACGTTTTAACGGGAAAAATTTTTCCACAGTATGTTTTTAGTACAAATGCTTTATTTTCAAGGACTTAACTTTGAGTTTTCCACATTTCCACAGGTCCAGCGAAAAAGGGGCTGTGGAAACTGTGGAAAACTTCGGATCGCCGCAAAGTTTTCCACAGGAAGCGGAGTTTTCCACAGAAATTTCCACAGGGGCTGTGGAAAACAATCTCTTTGCTGTCAATGACTTAGGTGGGTTTTCCACATTTCCACAGGCCCTACTACTACTACTAGATATATACAGAGGTGATTAAATAGAAGAAGTAGTAGTAAAAGGCTCGAGCTTGGTTTCAGTCAAAACAACTAAGGAGAAGAGCAAAAAGCATGGAATTCGCCATCAACAAGAGTTCCTTACAGAAAGAGTTGCAGTTTTTGCAGGGTGTCGTCGAAAGGCGCAACACCATTCCGGTTCTGGCGAACATACTGGTTGAATCAGCGGGGCGCGATCGGATCAAGCTTTGGGCGACCGACTTGGATACTACGCTGCGGTGCGAGACCGAAGCCGAGGTTCGCACCGAAGGGCGCATGCTCATCGGCGCGCGTAAACTCTTCGATGTGGTCCGTTCGCTTCCCGATGCAACCATCAATTTTCGGCGCGAGGCAAACGATTGGGCAGAAGTGCGCTGTGCTGCGACGCGCTTTCGCATCGCGGGCCAGCGGGCGGAGGATTTCCCGGAGACGCCGACGGCGCGCGAAGCGGAGCCTATTCGGATTCCGTCCGAAGTTCTGCGGACCATGATCGAGCGGACCATCTTCGCCATCACGCTGGAAGAATCGCGCTATACGCTATCCGGAGCCAAGTTCATTCTCTCTGCGGAGACCTGCCGAATGGTTACCACGGATGGTCACCGCCTTGCTTTCATCGAGCGGCGCACCGAAGGTGGTGTGCGCACTGCTCGCGGCGTTGACGCGTTGATCCCGCGTAAAACGCTCAGCGAGCTCGAGCGGCTTGCCGCCGCTCACGAAGGCGAGGTTGCTCTCTGGGCTGATCAGAATCACGTCTTCTTCGAGGTGGGGCCGCGCTTTCTGATTGGGAGGAAGCTGGTCGGTCAGTTTCCGAACTACGAAATGGTGATGCCCAAGAGCAACCCGTTCGTCGCGCGTCTTTCGTGCGATTTGTTTGCCGGAGCTATCCGCCGCGTCGCGCTGATGGCCGACGACCGCTCGCACGCGATCAAACTCGCTTTCGCGCCCTCTTCGCTCGTCATCAGCGCGCAAACGGCCGAAGAAGGTTCGAGCGAAGAGACGTTGGCCAT
>CAKZOF010000459.1 GCA_937135995.1 uncultured Pyrinomonas sp. | reverse complement strand
ACGGGGCGGACCTGGGCGTGGTGGCGACGCTTGCCGAGGTCGAAAGGGTGATGAAGGGAGGGACAGCGCGCGTTGTGCGATGAGATTTTCGAAACGAGCGGAGAGAGGCAAGGATGAGCGGAGCTGAGGTGATCCGAAAGATCGCAGAGATAGGGATCGTCCCGGTCGTTCGCGCACGCTCAAGCGAGGAGGCGGCTAGCGCGATCGAGGCGATCCGTGAAGGTGGAATAGATGTGCTCGAGGTGACGATGACCGTTCCGGGCGCGGTGCGTCTGATCGAGAGGCTTGTCGAACAGTACGGGGAGCGAGCTTTGATCGGTGCTGGAACGGTGCTCGATGCGGAGACGGCGCGCGCTTGTATCCTCGCTGGCGCGCGGTTCATCGTTAGCCCTGCACTTGATGAACGAACGATCGAAGTCTGTCGTCGCTATAGCGTGGCTGTGATGCCCGGGGCGTTAACGCCGACAGAGATAGTCAGGGCTTGGCAGGCGGGCGCTGATGCGGTCAAAGTCTTCCCTTGCAGCGCGATGGGTGGAGCCAGCTACATCCGCGCGCTTAAGGGCCCTTTGCCGCAGATCGAACTGGTCCCGACGGGCGGAGTTACGTTAGGAAACGCAGCGGAACACATACGGGCCGGAGCGTTGGCGCTCGGCGTCGGCACCGATCTCGTCGATGTGAAGGAGTTGCGCGCTGGGCGCGCACACATCATCACGGAACGCGCGCGACAATTCCTCGATGCCGTCCGCGAGGCCCGTCAAGAAGCGCCTCGCGCCGCACGTTGAACAAGCGCGGTCATCGAGCGCGTTTATAGTGGACGTTCGATAGTGCGCGAAGCTCCGCCGCCTTCTCCTCCGACGCCGTGTCGCTCAAAAAATTGCCTCCGCCGATCTCCGGCCCGGCCAAGTACTTGAGCAAGTGCGGTTGTCGGAGCGGCGGATGGATCTCGATGTGGAAATGAAAAGCGCGATAATCGCCCCCGTCGGTCGGCGCTTGATGCAACACCAAGACGTAAGGGAAGGGCATCCGCCA
>CAKZOF010000458.1 GCA_937135995.1 uncultured Pyrinomonas sp. | reverse complement strand
ATCAAATTCGGCAACTTGGCGGAACTGTTGCTCACGGATGAACGGCTTTATCGCAGCGCCCATCCGTGCGGTGAGAGCACCGTTGGTCAAAGATATCTCTCGCCCGGATGCCCGCGCATGTTCGACGCAGAACAGACTATGTTCGGCGCAGAACAACGCGCGTGGTTCTTGCGCCGATTGAATGATTCAACCAGCGTCTGGAAAGTTTGGGCCAACGAAGTGCAATTCACGCAATTCAAAATCCTCGGGCTCTACCTCGATCTCGATGCGTGGGACGGCTACGCGGCCGAACGCAGTCGCTTGCTCGAAGCCATTCAACGTTCGCGCGTGCAAAACTTCGTCGCGCTGACGGGCGATCTGCATTCCTTCGAGGCCAACATCATCCCCTCGCGTTTCTCGCTGATCTGGCCCGGCCGTCCGCTCGGCGTCGAGTTGATGACCGGCTCGGTCACCTCCGGCAATTTGCGCGAACTCATCGAGCAGCGCTTCTCGGGCAGCTTCTGCCGCAACGCGCCGCTTCCAACAGATACGGCCGACGGGTTGCTTGGCATTCTGCACGCTGATTCGGCGGACGATTTCTTCAACAAACTTGCGCTTCTCGTGTCGCTGGAAAATCCTTGGATCAAATTCTTCAACAGCAGCGAGCACGGCTACAGCGTGCTTGAGCTTTCGCCGCGCATGCTGACTTGGACAGCCTATGCGGTCGGCGATACGAGGTCTCGCGTGGGAGCCAACAAACGCACGCTCTACCGCTGCGAGGTTCCCGAAGGCACCCCATCGTTGCGGACGCTCGAACAGAACGACCGTAAGGATAACTTCTAACCAAAACTCGGCCGCAGGGCGTGCGTCTTGCGGCCTTGGGAACGCGGCGGTCTGAGACAGGTAAGCTCGCAGAGTTCCACCCACGGTGGAAGGTGCAGCACGAAGCATCTGGGTGCGAGGACCAAGTTGGGGCGCGCGCCACTCCCACGAACTTGTGCGCTGATTCCGCATCAGTGCCCCCGCGCGCGACGAGCGAGCAGGAATCCCAGCCCTCAAGGGCTGGGGAGGACCTCAAGAAAAGCGCTCGCCCGTCGGACAGAGAGAGGGATCGCGCGTCATACGCAAGTCGGCCACCGGATGCGAGCGCCGCTGGTCGGAACCCTCGCGTTCCGGAACGCTGGGGATGCTCACAACCGAGGGGTTGATTTTTGACTGACCGGTCAGTTAAAATCCTTCTCGAAGTCGAAGGCTCCGAGAGGAAAGAGACCATGTTGACCGACAGTGCGTTGCTTGAACGAATCCGCGCGGGGCGGTTGGTGGAACGTCCCGACCACGCCAACGAACGCTACATCGAAGGACTCAAGCGAACTTTGATCGTCTCAGCCGATACGGAACTGATCAGCGCTCCGGCCTACTTGCGTGCGGCGCAAGACGCACCCAACGTCAATGCATACATCTCGGCGATGGGTATCATCCAAGACGAACTGGGTCATGCCCACATCGCCTACAGGCTGCTGCGCGACCTTGGCGTGGACACCGACGCCCTCGTCTACGAACGACGGCCCGAAGAGTTCAAACACCCTTACGCCTTCGACGTCCCGCTCGAATCGTGGACCGAACTGGTGGTCGCCAACGCTTTCTACGATCGCGCCGGTTTCGTGCTGCTCGGTGACGTCTTTCGCCACACGAGCTACGGGCCGTGGAAGCGAGCGCTGGTCAAAGTCGATCGCGAAGAGAATTTTCACCTGCGCCACGGCGAACGCTGGATGAGCATTCTTGCTCAGGATCCAGCACGACGTGACGAATTGCAACGCGCCGTCGATTGGATGTTCGTCCTTACGCTCGAATGGTTCGGGCTGCCCGATCACCTGAAACGCCACACGGAGCAGATATCCTACGGGTTGAAGGGTAAAACCAACGACCAGTTGCGCCAAGAGTGGTTGTCGACTACGGTGCCCTTCTGCGAAAAGATCGGCCTACGCGTCCCGGCCCACTACGACGAAGAACGCGGCGAATACGTCATCGACGTTCCCTTCCCGGCGGAATTCGATGCGGAGAACAAACGCTGGCTCTTTGAACGCGGGCCAATCACATGGGATGACGTGCTCGCGCGTTGGCGCCGGCGTGGCCCGGCTAACGTCGAACTCGTCAGGGAGATTCAACGCGGCTACGCGCAGATCCGCCCGGCGCTCGCCGCGTGATAGCATAAGGAGACCGCGGATGGCGACCGAAGCAGAAGTGCGCAGCGCGCTCGGTGAGGTACTAGACCCAGAATATCCGATCAGCATCGTTGATCTCGGTCTGATACGTGGAGTCGAAGTCGAAGGCGACAAGGTGCGCGTGAAGTTAACCTTCACGAGCCTCGGCTGCCCGTGCGTCGAATTGATTCGTGAAGACGTACGCGCCCGCCTGCAATCACTCGAAGGCGTTCATCAAGTCGAGATCGAAGAGGTATTCGAACCGTGGG
>CAKZOF010000457.1 GCA_937135995.1 uncultured Pyrinomonas sp. | reverse complement strand
CGTCGTAATCGATCCGCTCGGTCTCGCGCGAGACGCCGTACTCGATGATCTTGTAGCTGATCCCCGAGAAGTTGAGCGGATGACCGTGCGTCAAGTGGCCGCCGTGCGCAAGGTTCATGCCGAGCACTGTGTCGCCGTAGTTGAGCGCAGCCAAATAGACGGCCATGTTCGCCTGCGCGCCGCTGTGGGGCTGGACGTTGGCGTGATCGGCCCCGAAGAGCGCTTTGGCGCGATCGATCGCCGCTTGCTCGACCACGTCGACGAATTCGCAGCCGCCGTAGTAACGCTTGCCCGGGTAACCTTCGGCGTACTTGTTCGTGAAGACCGAGCCCATCGCTTCGAGCACGGCTTCGCTGACGAAGTTCTCTGACGCGATCAACTCCAACCCTTCGGCCTGTCGCCGTACCTCATCGTCGATCGCCCGGCTGATAAGCGGATCGACCTCGGCAAGAGGAGCGTTTCTCCAATCCATGGTCATCTCTCCGATGGCCGAGCTGTTTCCGCTATTCGGGAAACAGCCCGTTGCATCTCGATCCGGTGGATCTTTTGGATGCGCCGCACGTGACGCCCTCCCTCGAAGCGCGCGGCAAACCATGCGCGGACGATCCGCGCAATCTCGTCGGCGGCAGTAGTGCGCGCGCCGATCGCCAGCACGTTGGCGTCGTTGTGCGCACGGGCTAGCCGCGCCGTCTCTTCGTTCCAAGCGACGGCCGCTCTGATGCCCGGCACCTTGTTGGCGGCAATCGCCATTCCCGTTCCCGAGCCGCAAACCAGCAGCGCCTGCGTGCACTCACCGCGCGCGACCAACAGCGCGGCACGCTGGGCGAAATCTGGGTAATCGACCGGCTCTTCGGAACGGGTCCCGACGTCTTCGTAACCGATGCCGAGTTCGTCGAGCAACAGCTTCAGTTCCTCTTTGGTTTTGAAACCGGCATGATCGCTCGCCAGCGCGATCCTCATCGGTGGTCCTCTGACGGCAAAGAATCGCCGACCGCTGAAAGACAGATGGTACATCACCCCATGGCGCGAAGCAATGCGAGAGCGACGCGGCGGATTGCTAACGAGACGGTTCTTGAGCGAAAATGGGCGGTCATTTTTCCAACACTAGCGAGAGCGATCGAGATGCGTTGGTCACATTACTTCGTTCCGACACTGCGTGAAGATCCGGCAGATGCCGAAGTCGTTTCGCACAAGCTCCTGTTGCGCGCCGGGATGGTGCGCCAGTTAGCCGCCGGCATCTACTCGTATTTGCCGCTCGCCTATCGCGTCATGCAGAAGATCATGACGATCATCCGTGAAGAGATGAATCGCATCGGCGGGCAGGAATTCCTGTTGCCAGCGCTCAACCCGCGCGAAATCTGGGAAGAATCGGGCCGCTGGACGGCGATGGGCGACAACATGTTTCGCCTGCGCGACCGTAAGGGGGCTGACCTCTGCCTCGGCATGACACACGAAGAGGTCTTCACGGCGATCGCGCGCGACG
>CAKZOF010000456.1 GCA_937135995.1 uncultured Pyrinomonas sp. | reverse complement strand
CTCGAGAATCTTTTTAAACCGGTTCATCCGTCGCCTCCCTCTACTTCTGCGCTACCTGACCGGCAGCAGCAGCTTGCTGATGTTGTTGTTTGTCGGCGGAAGCTTGCGGCGGCGTGTACTGACACTTGATCGTGAAGGTGACCGTCTCCGGTTTCTGAATCACCTTGCCGTCGCTGGCATTGGTGGAAGCGGGTAGTTCCAACACTTTGCGCTGCGTCTCGATGTTGACGTTGCTGAACAATCCGCCGGAGAATTCGAGACTGCGCCCGAACTCGGTGACAGCCATCTCGTTCGGCGAATCGCCACGGATGATGAGTTCTCCGCCCTTCTGCTCGATCGATTCAAGACGGAAGGTGTTCATTAGCGGCAACCGCTCGTTGATCGCCGACAGCACCGCAACCGGCCCTTGTTGCGAAGCACGCAGCTTGCGAATGGCCTCGATGCGCGCTTCGGTCTCTTTGATCTTCTTTTCGAGTTCGGTCTGCTCGCGTCTGATGGCGGCCATCTGCGCGGCGATCTGTTGTTGCCGCTCCAACTCTTTCTGCGCCGCGTTCCGCTGCGCGCTGGCGCTGATGAAATCGAAGACGATGCCCAGAGCAAGCAGCGCGCCGACCACGACGACCAGCAGGTAACTTTGCGTCTCTTTTTTCGCCATGCGCTGCGGAACGGCCTCGAGGCCGCGAGGCCGCTCCGTCACCGAATTCAACAGGTTGATCTTGATCATCTTCAGCCCTCCACTCCACGCAAAGCTAGGCCGACGGCGACCACCATCTCGGGGAAGAATTCGCGCATGTAGTCGGGGTCGAACCGGCGCGCATCGACGCGAATGCGCCGGAACGGATCGAGCGGCTCGACCGGAACGCGCAACCGCTCCGATAGGCTCTCAGCCAATCCGCGAAGCTTGGAACCGCCGCCAGCGAGAAGGACTTTCTCCACGGCGCGCTCGCTCTCGTCCGTGGTCGCGCGATAAAAGTCAAAGGTCTTCTGCACTTCGAGCGCGAGCATGTCGGTGACGTGCGCGAAGATCGCTTCGATCTGCTTTTCGTCGACGCCGTCCGGTGCCGGACCGCCGCGCTTGACCGCTTCGGCTTGTTCGTAGGTCAAGCCGAGATCGCGCTGCAACATGGCCGTGTACTGGTTGCCGCCAACGCTCGCATCACGCGTGAACATGCTGCGCGTGCCACTGACGATTTGAATCGTCATGTTCGCCGCGCCGATGTTGAGCAGCGCGACCGTCTGCTCGGGACCAGGCAGGTAGTTGTATTCGTAGCAGTTCTGCAGCGCGAAAGCATCGACGTCGATGATCACCGGCTCTTTGCCTGCGAGTTGAATGGCTTGGCGGCGATTCGTGACATAGTCGCGCTTGCAAGCTGCCATCAAGACGAAAAGCGAATCGGCGCCAGCGCCGACCACTTGGTAATCCAAACAGACGTCGTTGATGTCAAACGGGATGTGCTCTTCGGCGTGCCAGTCGATCGATTCGTCGAGTTCCTCTTCGCTCATTTTGGGCACGACGATGTTCTTGACGATGACGGCGCTGCCCGATACGCTGGCGGCAACGCGCGTCGCGTTGATCTGATTAGCGTTGAAGACCTCGGCGACCGCTTGCGAGACGGCGTTGAGTTCCATGATCTGCCCGTCAACCACCGTGTCAGGCGGCAACTGTTCGTAGCCGAGACCGGCCAAGCTGGCCTGCCCCGCACGCCCTTCGAGTTCCACGGCCTTCACCGCACTCGATCCGATGTCCAACCCGACGATGCCTTTGCGCGCAATGCTCTTCTTCAAATTCAACATGGGTCATCCACTCCTCGAATGGCTCGAACGGACAAACTATCGGGTGAAGAGGAGGCTGCACCGGTGACCGCACGCGAGTTCTTCTGCTCGCGTCGGCGGCGACGCAAACGGGCGCGCACGCGCCGCGCTCGCGAAGGTCGAGACGCACGGAGCTTGATCGATGGCTTCATCGCGCTTCTCCGCACAGATGTTCGGTAGAGCTTGAAAAGATCTGCATCTTCGAGAGTACGCGTGGCGCGCCCGACGTCCGATGGGAAGAGAGTGGGGCAAGGTGAACCGAAGAAGGCTTCCACGGCGCACCAACGTCAAACTCGTTTCGGCAACCCGGCCGAGTCGGCTCTGCGCCGACCCCCGTAGGCTTTGCGACCCCCGCTCGCGCGAGGTGTGCCCTTGTCGTCCAAGTCGCTTGGCTCAGGCAGAAGCCCAGAACCGCGAGTGCCTGCGGACGCAGCGCTCGCGTCGCCCGCAGACCGCCCAGAACTATAACGACTCGGTTAAAAAATGTCAATCATTATTTTTATTTGTTTATCAGATGAACCGTCTTGAAACAACGGCGACGGACCGAGCATCGGCCCAGCACTTGCAACAAATCGCGCGGTGCAAGCCCGGTGGGACTGCAGCCGATGCGCGGCTCGAAACGCATGCATCAAAGTTTCTTGCCGTTCTTGCCTTCGCTGGGGGCCGAGGATAGGATGGCTCTTCGTCGCAAGATGAGAGACTTTCGTAAGATTGCGATCGGCATCGGCGTCGCGCTGTTTGTGGTCTGCCTCTGGGTCTGGTGGAACCGTCCGCGCCCGATCGATGTGGCAACGCGCGTTCCATCCGAGGCGCTGGTTTATGCGGAGGCAAATGATCTACCTCGCTTGCTGGAGAGCTTGACCGCCGTCGAACCTTGGCGCGCGATCTTGGGCGCGGGCGCGCGGCGTTCGTCCTTGTGGGGGCGCGCGCTAGCGTGGATCGGCGCTGGACGAGCGCGCGATGTCGTTTTGGCTCGCGCGCAAGTCGCGTTCATCGTGCTCGATCTGGAAGCCGATGGCGGCACCGAGGCACTCAACGTCAAACCGAGCGCGGCGCTTATTGCCGAGACACACACGAGCGAATGGCGAACGCGAAGCGCCGTTGAAGACCTTGTTGGCGAGCTGGCACGCCGCGTCTATGGCACACCCAGCGTAGAACGAAACGACGGTGAAGACGGGTTGACCATCACGTGGACGGCACCGACTGGCAACCGGCGTCTCATCGCTAACGTGGTGGGCAGCACGGTGATCGTCGGCAACGACGAGCAAACGGTGCAAGCGTGCATCGCCGTCCGACGCAAGGAGCATCGGAGTCTGGCCGAAGAGGCGCGCTTCGATGCCATGCGCCGCCGGTTCACTGACCCCGCGACGCTCGCTTTCGGCTACGTCTCGCCGCGTGGCGCCACGGAGATCGCCAAGATCCTCGCCCTGACCTACGCGGCGCGCATGTCGGATGACCCGCGCGCGCAGAGCGCCGCCGCCATCATCCTGCCGCAACTAGCTGGAAAGATCTTGCGCGATGCAACGTGGAGCATGCGCGTGGCCGACGGCCGAATCGAAGACGAATACCTCTTCGCATTGCCGGATGAACTGGCGAGCCGGATCGCGCCCTCCTTTTCACCCTCGCCTGAGCCGATCCACAGCGCCGAGCGCCTGTTGCCTGCAGGCACGCACCAACTGACGCGCTACAACTACGAGGATCCGGCCGCCGCTTGGGAAGGGATGAAGTCGGCCATCGCTTCACAACTGGACCGCCTCATCGAACCGCTCGCCGGGCGCGTGCTCGATGCCGCGTTGAAGCCATACGGCATCGAATCGCCGCGTGACTTCCTGCGCGCCGCCGGCCCGGAGATCGCCACAGCGCAGATCCTCGCCGATGACGAAACGCGGCTGCTCGTTGCGCGCGTCAAAGACGAAACGGCGCTGCGCGCGGAAGTGCGCCGTCACTTGAGGAGCTTTCGCCGCGAGGCGCTCGGCGACGTTGAATTGCTCGTCTCCACGGACGAAGCGCGCGGCGCGGCGTGCTTCGTCGATGGGTACTTGATTCTCGGGCGCGCAGAGGATGTGCGGCAGTGCGTGCGCGCGCGCGCCGCTGCCCGGATCATGGCCGACGATGAGGCTTTTCGTCGAGCGGCGGGAGATGCTGGACAAGCGTTGATCGCCACTTACACGCGCGAGCGCGAAGCCGCGCGCGAGATGGCCCACGCTCTGGGGCGTGACGACTTGGCCGCCCCTTCCGCCTATGCCTTGGCGACAACAACGCTGACCGAAGAAGGCTTTCGCCGGCGTGTCCGTTCCTCGCTCGGTCTTCTCGGCGCCGTTCTCACCCAAATCGCCCCAGCAACGCGTTGACCGATCCTGCTCGAACGCGCGTCCTCGACGAACGCCGTCGGCGACTTTTCAATCGAGGATCTTGCGCGCCATCGCATCAATCGACAGCGGTTCGGTCTCGGCGGGCGGTTCAAAAGGATGATCAACGAGGACAAGGCGCATGTTGACTTGGCGAAAGAGAGTCTCCAAGTAGACCGAAAAGCGATGAAGTACCGGAATCAATTCCGACACTCCGCGCGCCGTGGCGACCTCTTCGATGAAGCGCTCCAAACTCTCCCAATCTTTGTACATCAAAAAGCGCATGCTCCCGCGACGGAAAGCTTCCAAGCTCTCGCCCAGCGTACCCGTCGCAAGATGGTGACGCTCGCGCTCGACGCGCCGGATCATCTGCGACAAAATCCAGAGGTCTCGCCGCAGAC
>CAKZOF010000455.1 GCA_937135995.1 uncultured Pyrinomonas sp. | reverse complement strand
CAAGCTCAGGAGGTTGGACAGATGACAAGTGAAATGCCCGTAGCACTCACCATCGCCGGCCTTGATCCATCCGGGGGAGCTGGCATCATCGCTGACATCAAAACGTTCACGGCTTTCGGTTGTTTCGCCACAGCAGTCGTCACTTCGCTCACTTTTCAGAACACGACCGGTGTCTTCGGCGCGGCGCATCAAACGGCAGAGACGATACGCAATCAAACCATCCCGATCATTGAAGATCTTCGCGTCGCTGGAGTTAAAACCGGAATGCTCCCGACGCGCGCGATCATCACCGAGGTCGCCCGCTTGTTCCGTGAAACTCCTCTGCCTGCGCCGGTGGTCGATCCGGTCGTCCGGTCAACTTCGGGTTACGATCTGATCGATGATGAAGCGCTCGAAGCGCTCAAAAAAGAGCTGCTGCCGCTGGCGCGGATCGTGACGCCCAACATCCCTGAAGCCGAGCGCATCACCGGACTGCAGATCACGGACGAAGAGGGGATGCGCCAAGCCGCGCGCATCATGCGCGAGATGGGCGCGCGCGCCGTGCTCATCAAAGGCGGGCACCTCGCGGATGAGGCGCTCGACCTTCTGGATGATGGTGGACAGGTCCGCCTCTACAGCGCGCCGCGCATTCAAACCAGAGCGACGCATGGCACGGGTTGTACACTTTCGGCAGCGATCGCCGCGTGTCTCGCTCATGGATTGAGCTTGCACGAAGCGGTCGCCAGAGCGAAAGCTTTCGTCACGGAAGCGATCATGAGAGCGCCATCCATCGGTCGAGGTTTCCCTCCGGTGAACTCAGCTCATTCGGTGCGGTCGGTGCTCGACAAGATCAAACGTAACGAAGCGTAACGCTTCCGGATCTGACTCCGAGTAACAGCTTGTTGTCCCGAGGCATCGAGTCACGTCGCGCCCGATGCGCCAGCGCCGATGAACTCATCGTCATCGAGACGCACTAGCGATGGCATTCGAGCTGTATTAAACTTAGCATGCGAGGCGAACATGGATCCGAAGTTTTTCAAGGCGGAAGAACTTGGGATCAAGCTGGAGATCGTGCGTGGGCTGCCGATCTGGGAGCCTTACCCCATCTACAAACATCAGAAGGCCATCGACCGTATTCGCGCGACCATCGCTCCAATCGACTCAGCACAGAGCAGCGAGAGCTCGTGTTCCTGCGTTCACGTCTCCGATGTTTATATCAACTTTCCCGACGGCTCTCTCAAACGGCCCGACATTTCGATCTTCCGCCGCGAGCCAGACGAGGAAGAAGAGGCGATCACGCTCGTGCCCGAGGCGGTGATCGAAGTCGTCAGCAAAGGCTACGAAGCCAAGGATCTGGAGATCGGACCACAGTTCTACCTTTCGCAAGGCGTCAAAGACGTGATCGTCTTCGATCCATACACGCTTCTCGTCCTGCATCTACGTCGAGATGGCGCTTCGCAACACAAGTCGCCGGTCGAAATCCAGTTGTTGTGCGGGTGCCGCTGCGAGGTGTGAGATTGCCCGCAGTTCGGCATGCGGGATCGACTTCTTGATGGATCGGACCACATTCGCCTCTCGCCGCGAGGACTCGCTCTTTGCCACCCGCAGACGGCTCTAGTAACCGACAGCCGGTCCATCGCTCAAGCGCGGGTCGGTCGCGCCGAGAAGCACGCCCGTCTTCTCTTCACGCATGATGCCTTCGGCATCGCCCATGTAGCGCGGACGCGCGGTCAGTTTGTGCCCGCGCGCTTCGAGCGCGCGTTTCGTATCTTCCGCCAAACCGTAAGGCTCGTAGACGAGTTCATCCGGCAGCCACTGATGATGAATGCGCGGCGCGTCGATCGCCTGCTGGATGTTCATCCCGTGATCGATGATGTTGACGATCACCTGTAACACCGTGTTGATGATCGTCGGTCCACCGGGCGAACCGACAGTGAAATAGAACGAGCCGTCCGGACGAAGCACGATCGTCGGCGTCATCGCCGAAAGCGGTCTCTTTTTCGGCGCGATCGCGTTCCTTTCGCCTTGGATCAAACCGAACATGTTGGGCACGCCGGGTTTGGCCGCAAAATCGTCCATCTCGTTGTTGAGCAACACGCCCGTCCCTTTCGCCACCACTCCCGATCCGTAGCTGCCGTTCAATGTGTAAGTGTTGGCGACGACGTTCCCTTCTCGATCGACCACGGTGAAATGGGTCGTCTCTTCAGCTTCCGCGCCAGCGGGTTTGCCGGCTTTCACTTCCGCGCTCGTCGAAGCCCGCTCCAGATTGATCGTTGCGCGCAGCTTCGCCGCGTAAGATTTATCGATCAAACCGGCGACCGGCACGTTGACGAAATCGGCATCGCCCATGTATTCGGCGCGATCGGCGAAAGCGCGACGCATCGCTTCCGTCATCACGTGATATTTCTCCGACGACGCCCAGCCCATGCGACCGAGATCGAACCCTTCGAGAATGTTGAGCATCTCGATGAGCACCACGCCGCCCGAAGACGGCGGCGGCATCGAGATGATTTTGTAACCGCGATAGGTCGAGCTGACGGGCACGCGTTCTTTCGCCACGTAACCGCGCAGATCTTCGAGCGTGATCGTCCCGTTGTGGCGCTTCATGTCTTCGGCGATCAGGCGGGCCGTCTCGCCTTCGTAAAATTCGCGCGGCCCCTGCTTTTGTAATCGTGCGAGCGTCGCCGCTAGATCCGTTTGACGGATGATTTCACCCTCTTCATAAAACTTGCCATCGCGCAGGAAGATTCGTCGGCTGTCCTCGTACCGGCCCAGCAGATCGGCGCTCGCGCGCAAGCTGCGCGCCAGCCTGTAATCGACCGCGAAACCTTCGGCAGCCAAACGGCGCGCCGGTTCTAGGAGCTGCGCCCACGTGAAACGGCCTGAACCGTACTTCTGTAAAGCGAGCGCCATGCCGGCGACCGTTCCCGGCACTCCTGAGGCGCGATAGCCGACGAGCGACGATCCTTCGCCTTGGATCAAGTTACCGTTCCGGTCCAGATACATGTCGCGCGAAGCGGCGAGCGGCGCCATCTCGCGGTAGTCTATGGCCGTTGTGCGCCCATCTTTCAGGCGGATCAGCATGAAACCGCCGCCGCCTAAGTTGCCCGCCGCAGGCCACGTCACGGCGAGCGCGAAGGCGACGGCGATGGCCGCATCGACGGCGTTGCCGCCGCGCTTTAGGATATCGACGCCCACTTCCGACGCGATGCGGCTCGTCGAAGCGACCATGCCGTTTCGCGCGCGCACGGGCGGGCGCGAAGCAGCGTTTGCCACCAGCGCGACGCTCGTGCTGCTCACAAGCGACACGATGAGCAAAATCGCCCAGAGTCTTTGCCGACCGATGAAGCTGCGCATACTCTTTCTCCTTGCGCGAGAGAATGTGAGAGCGTCTTTTCGATTCATGGCGTTGGGCAGGGCTTCGATCTTCGAGCGAAAGGCGCTTGACGTTTCTTCGTCATCACCATTCGCCACAACGCCAACCCGAACCAGTCGAAAGGCGAAGAACTTCGGACGAAGCTTTCACGATGCGACCATCAGCGCGGCGAGAAGAGCTCCGCGCCGCGCTACGTCCGAAACGATGATGTGTTCGTGGTCCGAGTGCGCGCCATCGCCCGCGACGCCGAGCCCGTCGAGCACGGTCGCGCCGACGGCGGCGGCGAAGTTCCCGTCCGACGCTCCGCCGACGCTCGTCTCGCACAGATCCCAGTCGAAGAGCGAAGCTATCCGTCGCGCGCGTTCGTAGAGAGCGAGCACGGCGGGCGTGCGTTCGAGCGGCGGACGATTGATGCCGCCGGTAAGACG
>CAKZOF010000454.1 GCA_937135995.1 uncultured Pyrinomonas sp. | reverse complement strand
CAGCAAGCGGCGGCGCGCTCCCGTGCACTGGTTCGAACAACGAGACGCGCCCCGGGTGAATGTTGCCCGACGCGGCGACGCCCAAACCGCCGACGATTCCGGCACCGAGATCCGTCAAGATGTCACCGAACAGGTTGTTCGTCACCACCACATCGTAGCGGCCGGGATCGAGCACCATGAACATCGCCATCGCATCCACGTACTGGTGTTCGGCCTCGATCCCCTCGTACCGCGCCGCCACTTCCCGGAAGACGCGCTGCCACAAGTCGCCGCCGAAACGTTGCACGTTCGATTTATCGGCCATGGTCACGCGCCGCCGCCCGTGCTGCCGCGCATACTCGAAAGCGGCGACCACGATGCGTTCAACTCCGCGGCGCGTGTTGATCTCCTCCTGCGTGGCGATCTCTTCGGGCGTCCCGCGCTTCAAGAAGCCGCCGGCGCCGCAATAAGCCCCTTCGGTGTTCTCGCGAAAGACGACGAAGTCAATGTCGGCTTCGGTCCGCCCCTTGAGCGGCGTCAGGCGTTCGTGCAGCAAGCGCACCGGACGCAGGTTGATGTACAGATCCAGTCCGCGCCGCATGCCGAGCAGTATCTGTTCAGCGTGCTCGTTGGAAGGCACGCGCGGGTCGCCGAACGCGCCAGCGAGAATCGCATCGAAATCGCGTTCGAGCATTTGGAGAGCGCCGTCGGGAAGCGCCACACCCTCGCGCAAGAAACGATCAGCCCCCCAGTCGAAGTGGACCAGTTCGAGTCCGATCCCGTGCGCCCGCTCTACGCAGTGCAGCACCTCGACCGCTTGGGCGATCACTTCCGGCCCGATCCCGTCTCCGGGGATGACGGCGATTCTCTTCATTGCTGCTCCGTCCTCCGACGTGAACTCTCGAGACTTCCTCGCGCGCGATCAAGCGCACGCCAATTCGAAGCTGGTCCCGACCTTGGGCGCGTTGCTCGTCGGCCTTCTCGCATCCTCGCCATGCCCAAACATGCCTACTCTCAGAATGGTTGCCAGAAGAGAGCGTCCTTCTCCAACCGCTACGGCACGACGCCAAGCTGCCAGCACAGAAAGCTCCAAACATCGGTCGCCTCTTCGATCTGTTTAGCAAGCGGTTTGCCAGCGCCGTGTCCGGCCTTGGTCTCCGTGCGCAACAATATGGGATTGTTCGAGGCGTTGGCCGCTTGCAGCGCGGCGGCGAATTTGCGCGCATGCAGCGGATCGACGCGCGTATCAGATTCAGCCGTCGTGATCAACACCGCCGGATAGCTCGTCCCCTTGCGTACGCGATGGTAGGGCGAATAAGCACGGAGAAACTCGAACTGTCGCGGATCATCGGCCGAACCGTATTCGGGAATCCACAACTTAGCGATCAAGAAACGATGGTAACGAAGCATATCGGTCAACGGCACTTGGCAAACCACCGCTCGAAACAACTCGGGCCGTTGCGTCAACGCCGCCGCCACCAATAATCCGCCGTTGGATCCGCCTTGGATGGCGAGACGGTTAGGATTGGTGATCTTCTCGCGCACCAAGTACTCGGCCGCAGCGATGAAGTCATCGAAAACGTTCTGTTTGCGATCGAGCATGCCGGCGCGATGCCACTCTTCGCCATATTCGCCGCCGCCGCGCAAGTTCGCGACCGCATAGACGCCGCCGCGTTCCAACCACAGATAGAGCCCGCGATTGAAGGCGGGCGTGAGCGAGATGTTGAAACCGCCGTAGCCATAGAGCAGCGTCGGACGGTCGCCGTCTAACCGGAGATCGCGGCGATGGACCAGGAACATCGAAACGCGCGTCCCGTCCTTGGACGGGTAGAAGAGTTGCTTGACTTCGATCGACCGCGGATCGACGCCGGGGGCAATCACCCTCTCCCATTCGTCCACCTGCTGCCGCCGGAGATCGTAGCGAAAGACGGCAGGCGGAAAGGTAAAGGACGAAAATCCGAAGAAAGCTTCCGTGCCATCCTCTTCGCCGGAGAGGCCGCTGACCGAGCCGAGCGTCGGAAGTTTCACCTCGCCGATCAATCGTCCATCGAGCGCGTGCACGCTCAAGCGTGAAGATGCGCGTTCCAGCCCGTTGATGAACAGGCGTCCGCCGATGATCGCAAAGCTTTCGATCGTCGTCGATGATTCGGGTATGATCTCACGCCAGTTCTCGCGCGCCGGATTCGCCGCTTCAGTCACGAAGATG
>CAKZOF010000453.1 GCA_937135995.1 uncultured Pyrinomonas sp. | reverse complement strand
CATCGCTCGCCCGGCGCTCTGGTGGCCCAACGGCATGGGGCCGCAGACTCTCTACACGCTGCGCACCCGGCTGTTGGCAGATCGGCGACTGCTGGACCAACAAACGACGCGCATCGGGTTACGGACGCTGGAACTACGTCGCAAACCAGACCGGTGGGGCAAGAGCTTCGAGTTCGTCATCAACGGCGTCCCGGTCTTCGCCAAAGGCGGCAACTGGATTCCGGCTGATAGCTTTCCGACACGCATCACGCGCGCGCGTCGCCAGCAACTGCTCGAATCCGTCCGCGACGCCAACATGAACATGGTGCGCGTCTGGGGCGGCGGCATCTACGAAAGCTCCGATTTCTACGAACTGTGCGACGAACTCGGCATCATGGTCTGGCAAGATTTCATGTTCGCTTGCAGCATGTATCCGGGCGATCAACATTTTCTCGACAACGTTCGGGCTGAAGCCACGGATCAAGTCAAGCGTCTGCGCAACCACCCGAGCATCGTCCTGTGGTGCGGCAACAACGAAGTCGAGACCGCGTGGCAGCACTGGGGATGGAAAGAGAGCCTGCCCGCTAAATTGTGGGACGACTATTTGAAGATCTTTCACGGCGTCCTACCGGAAGTCTGCGCCAAGCTCGACCCGTCGCGCCCCTACTGGCCCAGTTCGCCGAGTTCCAACCTCGAGGACGATCCCGATTCGCAACGCACGGGCGACGTTCACTACTGGGCCGTATGGCACGCCGCGGCGCCGTTCTCCGAGTATGAAAAGCAGTTTCCGCGCTTCATGAGCGAATACGGGTTTCAGTCTTTCCCCGAGATCGAAACGGTGCGCGCCTACACGCTTCCCGAAGACCATGACATCGAATCGCCTGTGATGCTGGCCCACCAACGACACCCGCGCGGCAATCAACTCATTCGCGAGTACATGCTGCGCGAATACCTGCCGCCTAAGGATTTCGAATCCTTCCTCTACGTCAGCCAAGTGCTACAAGCCGAGGGAATCAAGATCGGTGCCGAGCACTTGCGCCGCATACGACCGCGCAACATGGGTTCGCTCTACTGGCAGATCGACGACTGCTGGCCCGTCGCGTCGTGGTCCGGCATCGACTACTTCGGGCGCTGGAAAGCGCTCCATTACTACGCGCGCCGCTTCTATGCGCCGGTGCTGGTCAGCCTGCGCGAAGAAGCTGACCGCGTGAAGCTTTACGTCGTCTCCGATGCCACGGCGCCGATGGCGGGAGAACTGCTCGTCAGAGTGCTCGACTTCGCCGGCAACGTACAGCAAGAAAAGCGCCTGCCGGTCAACGTCGCGCCGCTTGCAAGCAACCTCTACGCTGCCTTTGCAAAGAGCGAACTGCTTGGGGGGCAAGACGAGACGCGCGTTTTTCTCGACTGCCGCCTGCTTGTCGGCGGCAAGACGGTCGCTGAGAACCGCAAGTTCTTTCGCCCCTTCAAGGAACTCGCGCTGAGTCGGCCGAACATCTCGGTCGATTTGCAGCCGGTACCGGGCGGCTACAAACTCGCGCTCGCCACCGACAGGCTGGCGCGGGCTGTTTGTCTTTCGCTCGATGGTATGAACGCAAGCTTTTCGGACAACTACTTCGATCTCGTTCCCGGGCAACCCGTGGAAGTGCTGGTCCGGCCCCAACCGCTGCTCGACATCGGCGAGGTGCGCCGTCGCCTGCGCGTTCGGTCGCTC
>CAKZOF010000452.1 GCA_937135995.1 uncultured Pyrinomonas sp. | reverse complement strand
CGTTTGGCAACGTACATCGAGAAGATCGTCAAGCTCAAACGAGATGTCGTTTCGGCGTTGATCTACCCGTCGGCCGTGATCGCGATTGCGATCGTCGTCATCGCCGTGATCATGATCTTCGTCATCCCGCAATTCGAGAGCATCTTTCTCGGCCTGCTCGGGCCTGGAGAGCAGTTGCCGTTGCCGACGCGCATCGTGGTCGGCATCAGTCGTTTTCTTGCTGGGTGGGGCGGCCTGTCGATCCTTCTGGCGCTGGTCGGTTTAGGCGTCGCCATCAAACAGTACTACCAAACGCCGCGCGGACGGCACCAGATCGACGCGCTGCTTTTGAAGCTGCCGATTCTCGGCATCATCTTGCGCAAGATCGCCATCGCGCGCTTTTCGCGCACGCTCTCTACGCTGCTCTCTTCGGGCGTGCCGATCCTGAGCGCGCTCGAGATCACGGCGCGCACCGCCGGCAACGTCATCATCGAAGAAGCGATCCTGAAGATCCGCGATGCGATCGAGCGTGGCGAAACCTTCGTCGAACCGCTCAAAGCGACCGAGGTCTTCCCGAACATGGTCGCGCAGATGGTCGGCATCGGCGAACAGACGGGCGCGCTCGATGCCATGCTCGGCAAGGTGGCCGATTTTTATGAGCAAGAGGTCGATGCGGCCATCGCCAACCTGCTGACGCTGATCGAACCGGTGATGATCGCGTTTTTGGGCGTCACCATCGGCTCGATCGTCATCGCCATGTACATGCCGCTCTTTACGCTCATCGGCAGGCTGGCGCAACAACACTAAACGCCCGCTCGAGAATCGCGGCGGCGCGACTTAACTTGTGACGAAGTTCAATGCGCGATCTGGCGAAGGGTTTCGGTCCGAGAACCAGAGGAATGGTAGGCGCGAGCGGATTTGAACCGCTGACCTCTACCGTGTCAAAGTAGCGCTCTACCCCTGAGCTACGCGCCTACGAGCGAAGTAGAAAGGTAGCAAAAAGGCGATTTTTCTGTCAAGAAGAAACGAAATCTTGGCGAAGATGCGCCACCATTCCACGCGCCACCAGATCTAGCTACAGCATGACGTTCACCAGCAGGCAGTAGTTCAATGCGCGCCTTATGCGGTTACAAGTCCTTTGAAAGCCGATTCAGCGACGGTAATCAACCCTCAAGCAAAATGCGCGCAAGGACCGAGAACCGATGCGAGGATTGTTCGCCATCGGCTTTCGGATTCGCCTCTTGCGGCGCGATTGGATTCAACCTCGGGCGATGAATATCTCGACTCGTCGGTTCAACTGTCGCCCTTCGGGATTGTCCGAACCGTCGGGGTTTGTGTTCGGTGCGCGCGGACGGCGTTCGCCGAATCCGCGCGTCAACATTCGACTGCGCGCCACCCCTCGCGCAGCCAACCATTCTTTGACCGCGTTGGCCCGCCGTTCGGATAACCTTTGATTGTACGCATCGCTCGCAATCGAATCGGTGTGACCTTCGATGCGTATGGTTCCACCGCCCGACTGCGCCTGAATGATAGCGAGGAGCTTGTTGAGCGTCGCTTCCGCGTCTGGGCGGATGTCGTATTTGTCGAAATCGAACAATACGTCCGACGGCAAATCGACTCGAATCTCGTTGCCGACTGTGCGCGCGCCGAGATCGCGCATCGCCTCTTCGACGGAAGAGACGCGCCCCGAAAGGGCGACGCCGCCGCCGACAAATCCTCGTCCCGACGAACCGCTCGCCGGCGCGTTGCTGGAAGGCACACCGGGAGCATCCAGCGGAGCGACCGGCGAGGGCGATGCGACTGGCGCGATTGCTCCACTTTGTCCGCCAAACTCACCTTGCGTCGATGGAACTTGCCCGCTGAGCGGAATGGCCTCGCCCATTAGCGTAGGCGCAGGCGTGGCTGTGGGCACGTTGTTCGTCTGAACCACAGGCTGCTTGGCGCAAGCGAGAGCAAGCGAGATGTAGAGAAGGTTTGAAACCAACAAAGATCTTCTGCTCATCTCAAAGCAACTCCTGCGGCGTGCTCTGGTCTCCGTTCCCTCGTTGTCAAATCCTCGGCAATGAAACGGTTTCGAGCGCACCAAGGCACGCCGTAAAAGAAACCTCTTCCCTTCGCTGGACCGATGATACGGAGCGCAAGCTACGCATCTCGCTGGCTCAGCTTGCTATTGCGAGATCGGCACATCCAGCATCGGCGCTGCGCCCGGCACGTAAATATGAACTCGCGACGTTGTCGGCGGGGGTGCGGGGAAATGCATGAAGATTTCCACGCGCTGTTTGGCCGGGATTTCATTGATTTTCGAGGCGATCGTGTAACGGAACAGGTTCTCCTCTTTGAGGACCTCGTACTTCTTCTGCTCGGCTGGATCGACCAAGTAGATATCTCCGAAGCCAGAACCGAAAGCTAGAGTAGGTAACGTTGAGTCCGCTTCGTTGCTAATGGCGAGACGCACATCGAGAATGTTACCGCTGATGCGCCTTGCGCTGATGAAATAGACGGTGAAAGGATACTGCCTATTGTAAGCCGCGTTAATCCACACTCCGCTGGTGCGGTAGGGTGAGACTGGGGCCGTGTTCAACGCCTGTCCTCCAGGCGCTTGACTCTGAGGGGTTTGCGCTTGCCCTCCCGGAGCGCTCGCCGGCTGGGGGGCCGATGGCGGCTGAGGTGTCGGCTGCGGCCCCGGCAAGTAGTTCGGGATGCTACATCCACTAACGATCCAAGCTAGCATCAACAACACAGCAGTGAAAACGGTGCCTTTCATATCATCTCCTTCAGAAAAGAAGTTTGTAGAACAAAGATTTGGGCATCCTAGATCTCTTTATTACGTCGCGAATGCCGGAGCTACCTTCATCAACAAAGACAAGAGCAGCAGAACGAGAAAGACGATGACGAAGATCGCGGCTCCGGCGACGATCACCTGCCACGTAAAAATGGCTTGTCGAAAGGTCTTCTTTGGCCGCAACGCCAACCAGCGAAGCGCGCCCAGAACGAGCATCGCGGGCATAGCCACGATGAGAGACAGTCCAACAAGGGCGATCATTATTCCTACGACGTAACCCAGTTGGTAAGCGACAGAAGCATGGTCTCCCATAATCTGAAGTCACCTCGCGACTAGACGATTCCGCATTTTACTGGCGGAGCGTCTCAGAAACGTCTCATGAACGTCTCACTAACGCTACCCTTTCAGATAAAAGGCTGATAAATTTATTGCGAAAAGGTTGTGTGCGCCTTTGCACGAGTGGCGCTGAGCTAAGATGATTTACGCGTCTTTAGCCATGCGATTATTCGTCTTTGGAACACCAAGGGTCGAGATCGACGGGAAGCCAGTTCTCATCAGAAGGCGCAAAGCCCTGGCAGCTCTCATCTACCTGAGCCTTCAAGATGGTCCAATTGGGCGTGAATCTTTGGCGGCGCTTCTTTGGCCAGAGGCACCGCCTGACGAAGCGCGTCGTGCGCTTCGTCAGGCGATCTGGGAACTCCGACAGGCCGGCCTCGATCGTTGGCTCTTGGCTGACAGAGAGACGATTCGCTTCGTGCGACGCAACGACGCGTGGGTTGATGCGCTTTTGCTTCGTTCAACCGTGGCCGAACTCGACGAGATGGGATCATATTCACCACAATGCCAAAGGCAGGCGCTTGCACACGCCGCAGATTGTTACCGCGATGCTTTTCTAGCCGGTTTCACGGTGTGTGGGAGCGCTGAGTTCGACGATTGGCAACGGGAACGAGTTGAAGAGTTTCGCTCGGCAGCGACTCGCGTGCTGTACGCGCTCTGCGGCGCGCATCTCGCTTGCAATGAGTTACAGCAAGCGGAGGCACGCGCTCGTCAACTCCTTTCGATCAATTCGGCGGATGAAGTAGCACATCGCACGTTGATGCAGATCTACTTCCAAACAGGGCGGCGCGGCGACGCGCTGCGCCAGTATCGGATCTGCTGCCAAGCCTTGCAGCGCGAATTGGGCGAAGCGCCTTCTGCTGAGACCGAACAACTCCGTGCGAGCATTCACGCAGCTCGCCCCTTCACCGAGGAGAAAGAAGCGTGCGCGGGCGAGCCTCTTTCGACGTTCATCGGACGCGAAAGCGAACTCGCTCTCATCGCCGCGCGCTTGAGTTCACCCGCGTGTCGATTGCTGACTTTGACGGGCGTGGGCGGCGTCGGCAAAACGCAGCTTGCCCGCCGCGCGGCCGAACTTAATCGGCACCTTTTCCCCGATGGTGTGCGATTCATCTCGCTTGCGACGCTTGATGCACCAACGTTACTGCTGCCGACCATCGCGCGCTTCACCGCCCCGGAAGCGAACGCCGAAACGGAAGATGAGCTGTTCGCACATCTTCATCGAAAGCGTCTGCTGCTTGTCCTCGATAACTTCGATCACCTGCTCGATGGTGCGGGAAGAGTGGCCGAGATGCTGCGCGCTTTGCCTTCGCTCAAGATCCTCGTCACGTCGCGCGAGCGATTGCGCTTGACCCAAGAATGGGTCATGGAAATCGAGGGGCTCTGCTGTCCGCCCGCAGATGAGAGCGACGTTGACAGGTATCCGGCGGTCCGGCTCTTTTTGCAAGCAGCGCGCAAAGTCAAACCGGACTTTGCGCTCACCGCCGAGAACCGGATGGATGTCGCGCGCATCTGCCGTCTGGTCGTGGGGCTGCCGCTCGCCATCGAACTCGCTGCCACTTGGACGACGAAACTTCCATGCGGCCAGATCGCCGAAGAACTGACGCGCAGCCTTGATCTGTTGACGACGCCGCTGCGCGACGCCGAACCTCGCCACGAAAGCATGCGCGTGACCTTTGAAAATTCGTGGCGACTGTTGACCGCACGACAACAGAAGATCTTCCGCCGTCTGTCGGTCTTTCGCGACGGCTTCGAACTTGAGGCAGCGCGCGAGATCGCCGGAGCGACGGTGGAAGACTTGTTCGCCCTGATGGACAAGTCGCTTCTTCGGCGCAACGCGCAAGGTCGGTTCGAGCTTCACGAATTGATCAGGCAATACGCGACGGAAAAACTGCAAGCTCGAGCGCACGAAGTCGATCCGCTCCACGCTCGCCACGCGCGTTTCTACGCTCAGTTGGCTCGAAACATAAAGAGCGGCAATTTCGGTCCCGAAACCGAAAACGTGCGCGCCGGGTGGGATTGGGCGACGCGCCATGGTTCGATTGCTGTGGTTGAATCTTACATCGAACCGATCTTTCGCTTCTATGAGCTTCATGGCCTCTTCGACGAAGGATGCGAGAGCTTTGCGCGTGCCAGTGAACGTTTGCGCGCTTCCGGCGGAGCGCTCGGTCGAGCGCTCCTGAAGCAAGGCGTCTTCAACGCACATCTTGGACGAAACGTCGAAGCGCGCGCGCTCCTCTGCCGAGCGCTCCGCTTGTTGCGCGCAGCCGGACTTCGCCGCGAACAGGCGACCTGTCTGAACCGGCTCGGCATGGTCATCTATCACTTGGGCGACACAGAAAAAAGCCAACAGATCTTGGAAGAAGCGCTGGCGCTCTACCGCGCGTTGAACGATCCGGAAGGCATCGCCCAGTCCCTCAGTCGGCTCGCCTACGTTGCCGGCCAAGCGCGAGATTACGAACGAGCGGAGAAGTTGGTCGAAGAAAGCTTGATGCTCAGCCGTCTGAGTGGCCGACCGCAAGAAATCGCTAATGCCCTCAACGATCTCGGGTTCGTGCTCTATCTCGCTGGCAAATACGAACGCGCAATTCGCCTGCTCGAAGAGAGCCTTGAGCTTGGGCGTCGGATCAATTACTTGAAGTGCGTTGCCGCTTCGCTCGACAACCTCGGCTGCATCGCCGCCGCGACCGGGAGGCGCGAAGAAGCGTGGCGATTCTTTTCATCGTCGCTCGCCACGGCCATCAAAATCCGCGCGGTGCCCATCGCGCTCGACGTGCTCTACGGACTCGCTTCGTTGCTTGTATTCGACGGATGCCGAAAGGAACTGGCGCTCGCCACGTTCGCTTTCGTCGTCGCACACCCGGCGACATGGGAGATGACGCGCCGCGCAGCGCGCGAAGCCTTTGCTGAACTAGCCGCCGAGATGCCAGAACAAGTGGTCCGCACGGCACAACTCAAGGCCGAGAAAGAGTCGTTGGACCAGGCAGCGGTCCCCTTTCTCGCCGAAAGCGAAGAACTGATCCTTCCGCCGACGGCTGAGTCAGCAAAGAGGGAACGCAAGCTCGAACAACCGTAATTGGCGCGCTTTCCATCCGTGTTCGTGCAACTAATTCAGCAAGGATGAAAGTTCGAACTCGGCGGTCGATGCGCGGCGAATACCAACCGGGTTTCGATCGCGCGGTCGGAACTTTCAACGAGTCTAAAGGTTAGCTCTTCCGCCGATTGCCAGAAGAGATGCGCTTCGAAGCGTGGGATCCTTTCAACGAGTCTAAAGGTTAGCTCTTCCGCCCCCGTGACTGCAAGATTCAGCTCGCCTTCAGCAAAGTCAGGGGATGTTCATTGAGGAGAGAGTGCTGGCGCGAACGACGGCTCGCCAGCGGCGCACGTGTGTGGCACGGAATCAGCCGAACGCGTCGGTGCAACGCATGTGCGAGGAATGTTTCGCTGTGTCTAGCATGATCCGGCGGATGAGACGTCGGCGCTTCGTTCCCATTCCTCGTAAAGAACGCGCAACCGATCTTCCGCACGCTGATACTCGGCGCTCAACTCGCGCAACCGCGCCGCATCACGAGCGGTCGCGTCACGCCCCATCTCTTCGGCCAGCGCAGCGAGATGATCTTCAAGCTGTGCGATCTCACTTTCGATCGCTTCCGGGTCGCGTCGGCGCTCCACTTCGCCGCCCCTTCTCTCCCGAACAACGCTCTTCTTCGCCCTTCTTTCCGGTTCGGCGCGGCGCGCTGCGCCCTCGCTCTTCTCTTCGACGGTTGCCTCTTGTGCCCGTCTCCAATCGTGATACTCGCTGTAGTTCCCGATGAAGTGGTCGGCGCGTCCATCGCCGCGAAGAGCGAGTATCTGCGTTGCGATGCGATCCAAGAAATAACGGTCGTGGCTGATGACGATGAGCGTTCCTGGATACTCCTCGAGCGCCGCCTCCAGCGCTTCGCGCGATGGAATGTCCAGATGGTTCGTCGGTTCGTCGAGCAGAAGGACGTTGGCGCGCGAGTAGATCAGTTTGGCGAGCGCGAGTCTTCCGCGCTCGCCGCCTGACAGGTCGGCGACGTGTTTGTAGACGTCGTCGCCCGTGAAGAGAAAGCGCGCGAGGAAAGAACGCAACTCCCCGGCCGTCGCGTCCGCTGGCGCGACGCGCCTCAACTCCATGATCACCTCGTTGCGCGGGTCGAGATCGTCGAGCTGTTGCGCGTAGTATCCGATCTGCACGTTGGCTCCCCATTGCGCCTCGCCAGCGAGCGGCGCGAGGCGCCCGAGAAACGTCTTGATGAGCGTCGTTTTGCCCGCTCCGTTCGGCCCGATGACGCCGAGAGACTCGCCGCGGCGCAGGATGAAGTTGAGACCACGAGCCAACACGCGCTCTCCGTAACCGATGGCAAGATCTCGCACGGTGAGAACCTGCGTTCCGGCACGTGCGACGTCACGCAGTTGAAAATCGCCGCTCGCCCGCTCTTCGCGCACTTGTTCGACCCGTTCGAGACGTTCGAGCATCTTGCGCCGCGACTTCGCCTGTTTGGTCTTCTGTCCGGCGATGTTTCGACGGATGAACTCTTCGGTGCGCGCAATCAACTCCCGTTGCTGTTCGTAGGCGCGCCGTTGCGCTTCGCGTCGCGCTTCGCGCTCGACGACGAAGCTCGAATAGTTGCCCGTGTAACTCGCCGCTTTGCCGCCGTCTATTTCGATGATCCGTCGGCAAACGCGATCGAGAAGGTAGCGATCGTGACTGACGACGATGTAAGCCGAGGCGTAGCTTTCCAGAAACTCCTCGAGCCATTCCACGGCAGCCGTGTCGAGATGGTTCGTCGGCTCGTCGAGCAGCAGCACATCCGGCTCCGACAGAAGCAAGCGCGCCAATCCCAGGCGGTTTCGCTGGCCGCCGGAGAGTTTTGCCGTCTCCAGCGACCACAGCTCGCGACCGAAACCCAAGCCCTGCAACACAGCTTCGGCGCGTGCCGCGTACTCGAACCCGCCTTGGTGCTCGAAGAGCTGCTGCAACTCGCTGTAGCGTTCCAGCACGCGCTCCAGATCGTCCGTGCCTTCGGCCATGCGCTGTTCGAGCAGGCGCATCTCGTGTTCGATACGCTGGAGTTCACCGAAAGCGGCAAGCGACGCTTCGTGCACCGAAAGATCGGGCGCAAAGTCAACGTGCTGCGCAAGCACGCCGACTTTCAGGTTGCGCGCGCGCACGACCTCGCCGGCGTCCGGCATCTCCTCGCCGGTGATCAGCCGCAAGATAGTCGTCTTGCCAGCGCCGTTCCTGCCAACCAACCCGATCCGCTCGCCGGGATTGACCTGAAACGAGACGCCGCGCAGAACTTCTTGTCCGCCGTAAGACTTGCAGACGTCGGTGAGCCTGAACAACATAGGATCAACGTTGCGGACTCGCCTGCGGGCTCGCGGCGGGCGAAGCGGTCGGCTGTGCCGTCGCGGCGGGCGACGGGCTGGCCGCCGGCGCGGGCCGTATCCCGCTCAGATTGTTCGGGCTATTGAGCATGTTGCGCGCCAGATGGTTAACGATCTTTGCTTCGTTCATTGCCACTTCGAGCAGCG
>CAKZOF010000451.1 GCA_937135995.1 uncultured Pyrinomonas sp. | reverse complement strand
GGTGGACGTATTACCGGAAGCTGGCGTGTGTGTGCTGTTTCGCAGCGATTCGATCTACCACGAGGTGTTGCCAGCCGCGCGCGAACGCTTCAGCGTTGCTGGTTGGTTCCGTCGTCGCTCGTCGTCGCCGCTCGGATGACAGCGCGACCGCCGGGAGCAACGAGCATCCGGCGCTCAAGCGACGATCATCGTCCCCGTCCCTTGGTCGGTGAAGACTTCGGCCAGCAACGCATTGCGCGTCAGCCCGTGAATGATGTGCGCGCTGCGGACGCCGCGCCGCAGCAGATCGATGACGCTCTGAAGCTTTGGGATCATGCCGCCCGAAGCAACGCGTTCACGCAACAAAGCTTCGGCCTCTTCCACTGTCAAGCGGGAGAGTTTCGTCGTCGCATCGCCGGGACGCAAGTATATCCCATCGACGTCGCTTAAGAGGATGAGCTTCTCCGCTTGCAAGCGAACGGCCACTTCAGCGGCGATGGTATCGGCATTGATGTTGTAGATGCGCCCCTGATCGTCGGCGCCGAGCGATGAGATGACGGGCAGGTAGTCGTGATCGAGCAGCACGCGGAGCAGACGGTCGTTGATCCCAACGACATCGCCGACGTGTCCGAAATCCACACGCTCGCGCGCGCCCGTCGCGCGGTTGACGATCTCTTTCGGCGGGCGGCGTTCGGCATGGACGATGTTGCCATCGACGCCGGAAAGGCCGACGGCTTCCACGCCACGATGGCGCAAGGCGGCGAGGATCTCGGTGTTGATCTTGCCGGCGAAGACCATCTTCGCCATTTCGAGCGTCGCATCGTCGGTCACGCGCCGACCATCGATGATCGTCTGCTCCAACCCCATGCGCTCGGCCAGTTCGTTCAACTGCTTGCCGCCGCCGTGCACGACACAGACGCGGATGCCGACTTGGTGAAGCAATGCCAACTCTTCGGCCAGCGAGAGCAGATTAGCGTGGTCTTCGGTCACTTTGCCGGAGAACTTGACGACGAACGTTTTGCCTTTGAATCGTTGAATGTAGGGCAACGCCTCGCGCAGCAGCTCCAACCGTTGCTCGCTCATCTCGTTTCTCCTCCGCACACGCGCGCGATGATGGCCTTCTGCACATGCAAACGGTTCTCTGCTTCGTCGATGACGACCGAGGCAGGCGAATCCAACACCTCGTCGGTTACCTCGACGTTGCGGCGCACAGGCAAACAATGCATCAAAATCGCCTCATCCGTGCGGCGCATCCTTTCAGCATCGACGATCCACTGGCGATACGCGGCGCGCATCTCGCGCTCAGCCTCCGCCATGCCGTAAAACATACGGCTGCCCCAGCTTTTGGCATAGATGACCTGTGCGCCGTCGAAAGCCTCTTCGATCTCGTTCGAGATGCGTACGCGCGTCCCGTGATCGTGGGCCAGCATGTTCAATTCGCGCACGAGTTCATCATCGAGTTCGTAACCGGGCGGATGGGCGATTGTCAGTTCGTGACCGAGTTGCGCGGCGGCGAGCGCGAAGCTGTTGGGCACGGCCATCGGCAAAGGCTTCGGGTGCCACACCCAGATGAGCGACACGCGCCGCTTTCCCTCCCCAAGCTTTTCGCGAACGGTCATCATGTCGGCCATAGCCTGACAGGGGTGGTGCATGGCCGATTCGAGATTGATGATCGGTACGGGAGAATGGTGCGCAAAGGCGCTGATGATCGGATCCGTTCGTTCTTTGCGCCAGTCTTCCAGCGCCGGGAAGACGCGCACGCCGATGGCCGAACAGTATCGGCCGAGCACGCCGACGAACTCGGCGACGTGCTCCGTTCGATCGCGGTCCATGACGGCTCCTTCCGCGTATTCGATGGTCCAACTCGTCGAACCCGGCTCCAACACGATCGGATAGCCGCCGAGTTGATGAACAGCCAGTTGCATGGAAGCGCGCGTGCGCAAGCTTGGATTGAAAAAGACCAGCGCCACCGAGCGCCCGGCAAGCGGCTGATCGCGCCGCGCGCCGCGTTTGAAGGCGAGCGCTTCTTCGATCAAGCTTTCGAGTTCATCGCGTCGCCAGTCGGCAGTGCTCAGAAAATGTCTCGGCATTCGATTCTCCCTTCGGCTTGCCGCTGTACCCGAAGCCGCTCCGGCAGCCATCGCAAGTTCGCAAAACCTCGCGGTCGGCGACGCTCACGCCATCTCGTCGAGTGTCGCGCGTAAACGTTCGACGAACAGATCGACTTCGCCTTCGCTCAAACAGAGCGGTGGAAGAAGTCGCAACACACGCGGATCGCTCGACGTGCCTGTGATGATACGTGTCTCCAGCAGCCGCTTCTGCACGCGCCCGGCGATGTCGGAAGCGAACTCTACGCCCAGCAAGAATCCGCGCCCACGCACGTCCTTGACCTCCGGGAAATCAGCCAGCCGTCGCCGTAAGTGCGCTTCGACGCGCCGGACGTTCTCCATCAAGGCGTCGCGTTCGATCGCTTCGAGCGTCGCGACCACGGCGGCCATCGCCAGCATGCCGCCGCCAAAGGTCGTGCCAAGATCGTTCAGGCGAATGGCGCTGGCGATCCGTTCGCTCGCGAGGCACGCGCCCACGGGGACGCCGCTTCCGAGCGACTTGGCGAGCGTCACGACATCGGGCACCACGCCGCCAGCGGCTTCGCTGCCGGCGAAGAACCACGTGCCGGTGCGCCCGACGCCCGTCTGCACTTCGTCGAAGATGAGCGCGATGCCGCGTTCGTCGCACAGGGCGCGCAGCCTTTTGTAGAACTCCGGCTCAGCCATGCGTACTCCGGCCATGGATTGAATCGGCTCGATCAGGATGGCCGCCACTTTCTCGTCGGCTAGACGCTCGACCGACTCGATGGAACCGAATTCGGCGCACACGTGGCCCGGAACGTTGGGGCGCCCTAGTTCGCGATACTTCCCGAGAAAAGTCGCGCTGATCGCATCGGCCGTGCGTCCGTGAAAGCTTCCCGTGAAGGTAATGACCTGTTCGCGCCCCGTGGCAAGACGCGCCATGCGCATGGCGTTCTCGTTGGCTTCGGTGCCGGAGTTGCAAAAGAAGACTTTGGCGAGCGGGCGCGGCGCGATCTGGACCAGTTTTTCCGCCGCATCGGCGCGCACGTCCGAATAGACCACGTTCGAGTAGAAGAGCAAACGTTCGGCCTGCGCCTTCAATGCGGCGACGACGTGCGGATGGCAATGGCCCGTCGCGGCCACCGC
>CAKZOF010000450.1 GCA_937135995.1 uncultured Pyrinomonas sp. | reverse complement strand
GAAGCCCGGCTCGTGGGACATCGCCATCGACACGGCGCGGCAACTGCAAGCGATGAAGCGCCAGTACAACAACCGGCTCGACGTGCAGACCTGCACTTGCGTGATGCGCTCGAATCAGGATCGCATCTTCGAGTGGTACGACTTTCTGAAGTACGAGCTCAAACCCGACAAAGTGAACATCAACTACATCCGCCCGCCTTCGGCCGACCCGCGCGAACTCGAGTTCGATCACGCCATCTACGCGCGCTTGTCGAAGATGATCGACGAAGATTCGCGTCAAGCGGTGATCAAGAACAACTACACGGGCGATGCCGGTTTCTTCAAAGCGGCGATCGACATCTACATGCACGGGCTGATCGCGAAGACGAAAGAAGAGAATCGCCCGCAACTACGTTGCTACGCCGGAACGGCAGGAGCCGTGATCTACGATGAAGGGACTGTCTCGTCGTGCGAGAACCTTGCGCCCGTCGGAAACCTGCGCGATTACGAGTGGAACTTCTGGCGTTTGTGGAACTCGCCAGCGATGAAGGCGCGGCGGCGCAAAGTGGCCGACGGTTGTTTCTGTACGCATGAATCGAACTGTTACTACCCGAGTCTAGCCTTCAACCCGAAACATTTGATCCAGATCAAGCGGCTCGAGCGCGAGATGAAACGGGCGCGGCGCGAACTGGAACGTGCTGAAGCAAACGAGGGCGAAGGATTGGCGGTGAAAGCTTGAACGAACGCTTTCGAGCGAGCGCACCAACCGACACACCATGATCCCGTGGATGCGCCTGCGCTCCGGCGACGCGAAGGCCGGGCGCCGGACGTAGCTCCCGTCGGCGCCCATGATGCAGAACTCGATGAGAACAGACGCGGAGAAACGAGACAAGACTGTGTGCGCCCCGGAGCAGCGCCCCGTCCTGCTCCGCCGGAAAGAGACGGCGCCCGGCACGGGGCCGAAGATCCTCATCATCTCTTCGGACACCGGCGGCGGTCATCGTTCGGCGGCAGCCGCCATCGTCGCGGGCGTGCAACGCTTCTTTCGCAGCGATTCCTACGCCGTGCGCGTCGTGCGCGCCATCGAAGAGGCCCACTCGCTCACCGCTCGACTGGTCCAACTCTACAACTGGATGCTGCGTCACCGGCAGCACTGGATGAAGTACCTTTACTGGGCTGTCAACCGTTTTCGCCCGGAAACGCGCGACTTCTTCTACCGGCGGACGGTCGGTTACGTGCGCGACCTGTTCGAGCGCTGGTGTCCGCACATCGTCATCAGCGTCCATCCGCTCACGCAGCACGGCATCGCGCGCGTGCTCAAAGAGCTAGGCTTGGCCGACCGCATCCCGCTCGTCACGGTAGTCACCGATCCGTTCGATGGTTTCTGGCGCGGTTGGGCGTGCGACGACGTGAGACTCTATCTGGTCGCGAGCGAAGAAGCGCGCCGGCAGTTGATCGAGTACGGCGTCGCGCCGGAGCGGATCAAGGTCTGCGGGATGCCGGTCCACCCGAAATTCGAGTGGTCAGCGGCCGACGAACGAGCAGCACGCGAAGCTCGCCGCGCGCTTGGCCTTGACCCTGAAAAGTTCACCGTCTTCGTCAACGCCGGCTGGATCGGCGGCGGCAACATTCCAAAGATCTTCCGCGAGTTTGTGCGCGGCGAACTGGATGTGCAAGCGATCTTTCTGGCAGGCAAGAACGAAAAGCTGCGCCGGGAAGCCGAACGGATCGCCCGCCACGCGCGCTTTCCGGTCAAGATCGTCGGCTACACGGAGCAGATCGAACAGCTCATGCGCGCCGCCAGCGTGATGATCTCCAAGCTCGGCGGACTGACGACGTTTGAGGCGCTCGCCTGTCGCGTGCCGATCATCGCCGACGCGACCACGCCGCCCATGCCGCAGGAAGCGGGAGCGGCCCGCGCGCTGGTTCAGCGCGGCGCAGGCGTGCTGCTCACGCGCGCGTCCGACATCGTGCCCGTGGTCCGACGCATGATGGAGGATGGGCGCTACTACGCCTCGCTGCGCGCAGCCGCAGCCAGCCTCGCCATTCCGCATTCGACGCAGCGCATCGTCGAGGAGATCGCCGCGCTGTTGCCGCGCGGAGCGGAACCGAGCGGCGAAAGCCTCTGAGCTTCCCGGAAGCGTGGGCGCCGTTGGCCTAGAACCAGAAGCGGCTCGCCGCAAAGACCGACCGCTCATCGCCCCTCATGAACGAACTAAAGACGAACGGCAGTTTCGATGCGGCGTTTGCAACCGACGCGCCTTTGAGTTTATAAAAGTCTCTTGTCCATCGCGCCCGCCGAAGTCGCGGGCTTTTTCGAGGAAGGGCGATAGAGTTGAGTCTGCTTCTCGAAGGGAAACGCGCCTTCATCACGGGCGGCACGCGCGGCATCGGCGCGGCGATGTGCGCAGTCTTCGCCCGCGAAGGCGCCGATGTCGCCTTCAATTACCAATCGCGCGACGATCTCGCCGAACAGGTGCGCAGCCGAATCGAAGCCTACGGGCGGCGCGCCTTGGCCTTCAAAGTCTCCGTCACGGATCGCGTCGGTATGAAGCGCGTCACGCGCGAACTGGTCGAAGCCTGGGGCGGCATCGATATCCTCGTCAACAACGCCGCCATCAATCGTGGCGACAACTTCGCGACGACCACCGATCGCGCCTGGGACGAGGTGATCAACACCAACGTCAACAGCCTCTTTGCCGTCACCAAACCGATCTACAAACAGATGATCCGCCAGCGGCGCGGCACCATCTTGAACATCACCTCGATCGCCGCCGTGCGCGCCCTTCCAACATCGGTCCACTACGCCACGTCCAAAGCGGCAATGATCGGCTTTACGAAATGTCTGTCGCGCGAAGCGGCCGCTTTCGGCATCACGGTCAACGCCATCGCCGCCGGCATCTTCGATACGGAACTGGCCCATACGCTTCCCGCGCGCCTGCTCGAAATCCATGATTTCTGGGTCGCGCGCGGCCGACTGGGCCGCCCGGAAGAACTCGCCGAATATGCCGCTTTCATGGTGAGCGATCGCAACTCGTTCATGAACGGCGAGGTGGTCATCGTCGATGGCGGCGCCGTCACCTAACGCACAAGCGGCGAAGCAACATTGACCCTTGCCGTGAACCGGCCAAGGGCGTCCGCTCTAGCGGACCACGCACGCAAATTGCGAAGCACCTCTTTGCGCGCGCGAAATTGAAAGTGAACTTCATTACTAAGTCTTTGATCAGCAAGAATTTACATTGACAAAGGGAGCGCCACTCGGGTATCATCTCTGCCGACTCGCACTTCTGAGCACTTGGAGGATGAAGCATGGCCAACACGAAACTGATCGACGCATTGAATCGCGCGTTGAGTCTTGAACTCGCTGGAGTGATTCAATACCTACAGCATAGCTTTCTCGTTACCGGTCCGGAGCGCGAAATCTATCGCGAGTTCTTCCGCAAGCAATCGGAGGAAGCGCACGAACACGCGACCACACTCGGCGACAAGATCGTCGCGTTGGGCGGCGTGCCGACGGTCGAACCGGCAGTGATCCGGCAATCGACCGACTTGACCGAAATGCTCAAACAGGATCTCGAACTGGAGCGAGAAGCGATGGCCGCTTATGTGGTCGCGTGGGAAGCGTGCACTGATGCGGAACGCGCCACGCAGTTCCAACTCGAAGAACGCATGGCCGAGGAACAGATGCACATCGACGAATTGGAGAAGCTGACCTCGGAGCGCCAAGCCAAGGTCTCGAGCGAGAGAATCACTTTGCGACAGGTAAGCTAACGCACCGCTTGTTCCAGCTTGCAACAAGGCTCGTACGTAAAGAAGCGGCGCTGCTGCCTCGCACGAGGCAACAGCGCCGCTCGTGTTTCGCAAGGAACTTTTCAGGCCCGAATGCGCGAGTGGTCGATGATCGGCAGATGGATGATTTCGGCCGGAACGGCCTTCTCTTCTTTGGACGCGCAACGCAACCGCACGCGCGCGACCGTTAAAGCGCGATGCAAATGGTCGAGCTGCGCGCCGTCGAGCCAGATGGTCTTCTGCGCGCACCAACCCAACCCATCCGTCCATGTCGAATAGCGGAGCGCGACGCGCCCGTCGTTTTCGTCGATGAGCACTTCGATCTGCTGGTCCGCGTCCGTTGCAGGAACTATTTTGAGTGTGGCGTTGCCGCTTGTTTTCACCGCGCTTCTCGGCTCCTGAAGCTGAAAGTCTCTTTTGGGACGAAATTGAAAACCGTTTTCAAATCGGATTATCGCCGCCCTGCCGTCTCGCTGTCAAGCGCTGGGCAGAGAAGGCTCTCGGGCGAACGTTCGGCAGGTTCCACGGATGCGAACGATTGCGAACCCCGTTCTGACCTGCCCGATAAAGCTGGCGAGCGAACGCTCAGCAAGTTTCACGCCATGCGCCCGCGAGGCGAAGTCTAGCGGACTGCCCGGCGTCTGGAGCCGCTCTCGGGCGCGATCCCAACGACACGCGCAGAAACTGCCCGAAAAGCGTCAGCGTGATGGGAAAACCTCAGGACCGCTGATGCACGACTCGCGTCGTGCTGCAAGCTGTGCCGCTGCCGGTCTCCGCCGATGAAAGACTCCAGAGCCGTTGATCTACGTCTCGCGGCTGTGGTCTCCCTCGTGTTGATGCGCGGACAGCGCTTCCTCTAACTGCCGCACGCGCGCTTCCAACGCACGCACGGTTCTGCTCATATCGCCGAGACGACGGAAAGCCGCCGTCGCGCGCAACCACTCGCGATTGTCGAAGGCCGGAATGCCGGAGAGCGTTTTGCCGGGCGGAACGTCGTGACTCGTCGCGCTTTTCGCCGTCAGCACGGCGTCGTCGCCGATCTTGAGATGACCGGCAATGCCTACCTGCCCAGCGAGAATGACGCGGCGGCCCACATGCGAGCTTCCAGCCAGACCGACCTGTGCACACAAGAGCGCGTCTTCGCCGACCGTGCAGGAATGGCCGATCTGGACCAAATTATCGATCTTGGCGCCGCGCGCGATGACGGTTTCGCCGACGGATGCGCGATCGATGGTCGTGCACGCACCGATTTCGACGTCGTCCTCGATGCGAACACGCCCCGTTTGCGGGATCTTAAGCCAGCGCCCTTCTTCATCCTTGGCGTAACCGAAACCGTCGGCACCGATGACCGCGTTGTTGTGAACGCGCACGCGCGCGCCGAGCCACGAATCCTCACGGATGGCGACGCCGGAGTGAATGACCGAGTCCGGGCCGATGCGCACGCGATCGTAGATGACGGCGTTGGGGTAAATCCGCACGCGGTCGCCGATCTCGACCTCGCGCCCGACGACGACGTGCGCGCCAATCCAGACCTCTTTCCCGATGCGCGCCGATGGGTCGATCACCGCCGTCGGATGGATGGCGGGCTCGATCTCCGGTTCGGGATGAAACAGGCGAAGTGCGCGCGTGTAAGCCAGATACGGATCACGCGTGCGCAAGAGGGCGATGTCTCGGCGGTCCACCTCGACTCCTTCGGCGATGTAAATAGCCGAAGCCCGCGTCGTGCGCACGCGCGCGGTGTAACGCGGGTTGGCGAGAAAGGTGACTTGTCCGGGCGCGGCTTCGTCCAAGCCCGCAGCCCCCGTGATCTCGATGTCAGGATCGCCTTGGACGCGCGCGCCCGTTCGTCGCGCCAGTTCTTCGAGCTTCATGGGCGAAAGTGTAACGCATCAAGCGACGCGCGCGCAGCCCAGCAGAGCGATGCGTTGGAGACCTCTTTGAGCATGATACGAGAAGTTCGTCTCCCTTCAAGCGCGCGTCAATCCGCCAGCAGCGAGCAATCTCGAGGCGTTCGCTATTAACCGCGTGATCAGCTGGCTGCCGGGCCATTCACGATGGGAGATGATCCATCGCTACACGCCATCGACATGACGAGATCATAGGAGGCGGGAAACACGCTGACAACGGAGTCGGGCGAGCGACAGAAAGGGGTGTCTCTTGGACCAAACGTTTCAGATTCGTTCGGGATGTTGCGCAGGCTCTCTGAGCGCGATCGCCGGTGTTTCTTGGACCAAATGTTCCAGATTTGTTCCTCGCGGAAGATAATCCCGCTTGACAAAAGCGAGGAATGGTGGGGGATAGCCCAAAATTTTGGTGGAGCAGAGGGGGATCGAACCCCTGACCTCCGCATTGCGAACGCGGCGCTCTCCCAGCTGAGCTACTGCCCCACTCGAAGCATCTTCATTTTACTTGTCCCACTGGCGAAGTCAAGTTTTCCACATCGCCAACGCGAGTCGAAAGCCGTTGCGAGCCTTTACTCGACGCTGAACAAAGCGTCCGGTCGGAACGAACCGCTGACTCGACCTTGATGTCAGAGACGAAAGACCCACCGATTTCGTCGCTTCGTCGAGTCTTTGCTGAAACCGAAGCTTCACTCGTCGCTCTGATCTCGCAGGCGCGGCGTTTCGCAGCGAAAATGGCGACTTTGCGAAAAGCGACCTCCGGACCGAAAAATGGCTGCGCGCTCGATTGAACGCACAGCCTCGAAAATTTCCCAACGGGAGGAATGCGCTTTTTCGGACAGTGGTTCTGCCGATCGGCAAAACTTTCCGGAAACTTGCGGCGTCTCTGTTCGCCCCCAGAGCGTTTGGATCGTCTAAACCGGACTTCCGACGAGCGAGGAGCGTTGCTCTCCCCGTGTCGGTTGTCCAAACGACCTGTCAACAAGGTGCAATGGATGCGTCGACAGACGCAAGGGTCCGCCGGACGCTCTCGCCGCAAGAGCGATAGCAGCCTTTCCGCGCGGCTCCGAACAAGCGGGCTCCTCCGTTTCTTGAAAAACCCCGTTCGGCCTGCCGCTGCGCTCGTTGACCGCCTTGCTCTCCTTCCGGATGACTTTAGAAAAGAACCAATAGCCTTCGATTTTCAGATTTTTCGGAAACCGCGGTCAGCAAACACAAGCCGACCAGCCCCGCCAGCCACCGACAACGCGCCGGAGGACGCGCCGACGAGACGGCAAAAGCCTCTCCGGAAACGACTTACGAGCTTCCCACCGAACCAAAGCGGTGAGCCGAGACCGCGCGCCAAGAGGACGTCGGAAGAGCTGCTGCCCGAAACGAGACGCCCCTTGTGCGCTCCCCGCGTGGGTGTGCCGTCTTCGAGACAGAGCAGAAACGGCAGACTGCTGCCGCTCTTTCTGCAAACGGCAGAGGCGTCGAACTCGACTTATTGTCGCCGCAATCGGCGACGCAGCCCGGCGCCGACGCCCGCCAACCCCGATCCCATGAGCAACAGCGTGCCCGGTTCCGGCACGGCCGTCGGCTGACAGGTCACTTTGGCGCTTTGCCCGTTGGGCAACCCTTGGATATGCGCGATCACGGTCTGACCGCCTTCGTTCGTCTGCTCGAAGTTGACCCCCGTCAATCCGACCACCGTGAACGTGATCGATTCCCCGGCGGAAAGACGATTCGGATTGGAAGTCGGGAGCGAGATGAGCACGTCGAACCCGCTGAAAGGCGAGAGCGACTGATTGTTGTTGCCGATGGTGACGGTCAACGCTGAAAAGTCGAAAGTCGTTCCCGCCGCAGCGGAAGTGTTGATGATCCCGCCGTTGCCTGTGG
>CAKZOF010000449.1 GCA_937135995.1 uncultured Pyrinomonas sp. | reverse complement strand
GAGCGCGCCGGAAGACCGCGTGGCGACGGCGGTGATCGGACAGATTCTCGGACCGGCGGCGACGCAGGTGATGGCGCTGGCGGTGATGGTGTCGACGTTCGGCTGCCTGAACGGAATGATCTTCGCGGGGGCGCGCGTGTATTACGCGATGGCGCGCGACGGGCTGTTCTTCGAGGCGGCGGGGCGGGTGAACGAGAAGAGCCACACGCCGAACCACAGCCTGTGGATGCAGGGGGCGTGGGCGGCGTTCCTGACGCTGACGGGCCGTTACAGCGATCTGCTGGACTATGTTATCTTCGCTGTTTTGCTGTTCTACATCCTGACGATCGCAGGGCTGTTCGTGCTCCGGCGCACGCGCCCTGACGCCGAGAGGCCGTACCGCGCCTTCGGCTATCCGCTGCTGCCTGCGGCCTACATCGCGGCGGCGGCGTTCATCGAACTGATGCTGCTTCTGTACAAGCCCAGCTATACATGGCCCGGCCTGCTGATCGTGCTGACCCGGCTCGGCATCGGCCTGTCGCTATGGACCGCCGGAATCGGACATGTGGTGATCAACCTGCCGCTCTGCTTCGCCATCCTCTATGCCTCGATGGGCGATCAGCAGCGCAGCGCCGAGCGCGCGGCGCGGGATCTGGGCGCCCGCGAATGGCAGGTGCTGCTCCTCGTCGCGGTGCCGATGCTGCGGCCGGCCCTGCTGGCGGCCTTCTTCCTCTCCGTCACGCTCTCATGGGACGAATTCATCATCGCCTTCCTGCTGACCCGCTTCGATGTCACCCTGCCCGTGGAGATCTGGCGCCTGCTGCGCTCGGGCCTCTCGCCGCGGCTGAATGCCGTGGGCAGCCTGGTCTTCCTCGTCTCCGCCCTGGCCGTGGTGCTGGCGGAGATCCTCCTTCTGGCGAGGCGCCGGACATGACCGCGGCCGTGATCCTTCAGGGCATCTCGCATGCCTTCGGCCCCCATCGGGCGCTGTCGGACATCGATCTGACCATCGCGCCGGGGGAATATGTCGTCCTGCTCGGGCCGTCGGGCTGCGGCAAGACCACGCTGCTGTCGGTTCTGGGGGGCTTTGTGACGCCTGACAGGGGAAAGGTTCTGATCGGCGGGCGCGACGTGACCGGCTCCGGCTGATCGTCGGAGATGATTTCGTTGCAGATGTCGATGCACTCATTGCAGATATAAACGCTCGGCCCTGCAATGAGCTTTTTCACCTCATTCTGTGATTTGCCACAGAAGGAGCAGCGCAGCGTTTCGTCGGTTCGGCGTACCATGTGAATTCATCAGGGGCGATGCCCAACGACCTCGAACCGGGCCGGTTTCGTCCTTCCCGGCTGGTTCGGGGCCGTCAGCGGGCTCACTCGCGGTGAACGATCACCTCGTCGATCAAGCCATACTCTTTGGCCTGCATGGCCGACATGATGCGGTCGCGTTCCACGTCGCGTTCGATGACCTCGTAGGGCTGTCCTGTGTGTTTGGCCAGCAACCGCGAGGTCAACTCGCGCATGCGCAAGATCTCCTCGGCTTGAATGCGGATGTCGGTCGCCTGCCCTTGCGCGCCGCCGGATGGTTGATGGATCAGGATGCGCGAGTTCGGCAGGGCGAAGCGCTTGCCTTTGGTTCCGGCGGCGAGAAGCAGCGCCGCCATGGACGCGCATTGCCCGACGCAGATCGTCGTCACGTCGGGCCGAATGAACTGCATCGTGTCGTAGATAGCCATGCCGGCCGTGATCGAGCCGCCTGGCGAGTTGATGTAGAGGTTGATGTCTTTCTCCGGGTCTTCGGCTTCCAAGTAGAGCATCTGCGCGACGATCAGGTTAGCGATCTGATCGTCGATCGGGGTACCCAAGAAGATGATGTTGTCTTTGAGCAAACGCGAGTAGATGTCGAAAGCGCGCTCACCGCGCGACGTTTGCTCAACCACCATCGGGATCAATGCCATGTGTGACTCCAGACCAGTCTGTCGCTGCATAGTCGCTTCGTCCGATCCTCATCGGGTGTGTTCCGAAGTTGAATCCGACGTTGAACCAGAAGTTTCAGCGTCCGAAGAAGACGAAGCGGAAGCGGCGCTCGTCTCGGTGGACGCTCCCTCTTCCGCTTGCGCCTCATCTTCATGCGGGCGCCACTCTTCGTCGCGAATGTTTGCGTTTTCAATAACGAGGGTCAACGCCTTCTGTTGGCGCAACCCACTGGCGATGCTATGTTGGGCTTCTTGCTTTGTCAAGGCAGCGCGCACGCGCTCGACCGGTTCTCGGATGGCGCGCGCGAAGCGCTCGATCTCGGCTTCGATCTCTTCGTCGCCGACGGTGATCCCTTCTTGTTCGGCGATGCGTTCGAGCAGCAATTCCGCGCGCACGTTCTCTTCAGCTCGCTGGTGCGTCGCCGCCGCGACCTCGTCCCAACGGATCTCCTCGCTGCGCGGATCGATGCCCATCTCCATCAAACGCTGCACGCTCCTTTCGAGCAGACGACGGGCTTCTTGCTGGACCAGCGTGGCGGGCACTTCGAATCGGTGCGCGGCGAGCAGCTTCTCGATGGCTTCGTCGCGCAGCCGGCGCTCGGCCTCGTCGCGCGCGTAGCTCTCCAGTCGCTGGCGCGTCTGCTGGCGCAGTTCGTCGAGCGACGAGACGCCCTCGCCCGTGCTCTTGGCCCATTCGTCGTCGAGCGTGGGCAGTTCTTTGCGCCTGACGGCGATGACGTGCGCCGTGTATTCGACGCGCTTGCCGGCCAGCCCCTGAGCCTTGTAATCGGGCGGGTACTCGACCGTGAAGGTCTTCTCTTCGTCGGGGCGGACGCCCGCGAGGTTCTCGTTGAAGGCTGCGAGCACGCCCTCTTCGCCGAGCACGACGTCGACCTCGTCGATGTTGATCTCTTCGGCTTGCGGGTCATCGACGAAGCGCCCGCGGAGATTGACCGTCACCGTGTCGCCCACTTGCGCGCCGCGGTCCTCGACGGGGACGAGCACGGCGGACGACTCGCGCATCTGTGCGATGACCTCTTCGACCTCCTCAGCGGTCACCGGACGGGTGCGGCGGACTAGTTCGAGGCCGCGATACTGGCCCAGTTCGATGGTCGGCAAGACCTCGATTGCCGCGTGGATGGTCAACGGTTCCGATCCGAGTCGTTCGAGACTGTCGGCGTCGGCAAAGCGCAATTGTGGCTCACCGATGATGTCGAAAGGATGCTGTTGCAAAGCTTCGCTCAGCGCTTGCGGGATCAATTCGCCGAGCACTTCGCCGCGAATCTCTTTCTTGTACCGTTGACGGATCATCGCCTGCGGCGCGCGTCCGGGACGAAAGCCGGGGACCGCTGCATGGCGCGCTAGTTCGTTGCTGACGCGGTCCACTTCGGCCCGGATGCGTTCGGCCTCGATCTCGATGCGCAACTCTTTGCGCGTGGGCGATATGTCAATGACTTCGGTCTTCATTCTCCGTTCACCATTCGTTGTGCTGTGGATTGCGAGCTTGGAAGGGTTGGTGCGAAAGGGGGGACTCGAACCCCCACCCCTTGCGGGACGTGATCCTAAGTCACGCGCGTCTACCTGTTCCGCCACTTTCGCGTGCCAACACGGAATTTTCAAACTCGTGGACTTTCTCCTGTGGAGCAATCAAGATTAAAACATTTCGCGCGGCGCTGTCTAGTTGCAGACAACTGCTCCGGACGAAAGAGTTCTTGCAAGATCGGCGCTGAAAGCGTGCAGTGGTTCGCTGCAGAAAGGTGGGTGGTGCCCGCGGCAGGATTCGAACCTGCGACCTTTGGTTCCGGAGACCAACGCTCTAATCCACTGAGCTACGCGGGCGCAACCGCAAAAATAGCACAAAGGCGCGTGCCTTTTCCAGCGCGAACACGCTCGGTGAAGGTGGCCGGGGCGTCGACTCTTTCGGTCTGCACGATGGGGTCGCGCCGTTGCACCGCAGCGCTTGTCGAAAAGGTGCGCCAAGAAGTATGCTTCACCGTTTCGCCAGCTCGACCGGCGCGAACTGACCGGAAGACGATGCAAGATCATCAGACTACCGAAGTCCGGCGCTTTTTGACGCTCGAAGCCGAAGCGATCGCGCGCACGGCGGCGCGCCTCGATGATGCGTCGGTGAAGCGCGCCGTCGCTTTGTTGCTTGCTTGCGCGGGCAAGGTGATCACGACCGGCATCGGGAAATCGGGCAACATCGCGCAGAAGATCGCCGCCACCATGACGAGCACGGGAACGCCAGCCCTCTACCTTCACCCGTCCGACGCGTTGCACGGCGGATTGGGCATGGTCGGTGCGGACGATGTGGTCGTCGCCATTAGCAACAGCGGTGAGACTGACGAGATCATCGCCATGTTGCCCTCTTTGAAGCGGCGCGGTGTGCCCGTGATCGCTATTGTCGGAAACCTCGCTTCGACGCTCGCGCGGCGCGCCGACGTCGTGCTCGACGCTTCCGTGGACAAAGAGGCTTGTCCCTTCAACCTCGCGCCGACGGCGAGCACCACCGTCGCGTTGGCGCTCGGTGATGCGTTGGCCCTCACCTTGATGCGGTTGAAGGGCGTGACGCCAGAAGATTTCGCGCTCAACCACCCGGCTGGAAGATTGGGCAAGCGTTTGACCTTGCGCGTAGGCGATCTGATGCACAGCGGCGAGCAGAACCCGACCATCGGTCCTGATGCCACATTGCTCGATGCCGTACGCGCCATCACACGCGGCGGACTGGGGGCTGTCAACGTTGTCGACGAGCGACACCATCTGCTCGGCATTATCACCGACGGGGATCTGCGGCGCGCCTTCGAGCGGAGCCAGCCGGCGGACCTCGCTGTCATGCGTTGCTCGGCCGTGATGACGCGCAAGCCCGTGGTTGTCTCGCCCGCGACGCTCGCCTACGACGCGCTTCGGTTGATGGAGGATCGCCCTTCGCAAATCTCCGTTCTCCCGGTGGTGGAGGCCGATGGGACGTGCGTCGGGTTGATCCGGTTGCACGACATCGTGCGGAGCGGGTTGTAGGACGCTTGGCGAACGTTTCGCGAGAAGATCAAATTTTTGCTCGCGCGGCAATGACTTCGGTCACTCGCTTAACAAGCGGTCGTCGATAGAGTATGTTTGCTCGAAGCGCCTCGGTTGGCAGGCGCGGCAACCGTCATGATCCGTTGAGCATTCGCCGCAGCAAGCGTTGTTGATAAGCACCGAAGGAGGTCTTTGATGACGTACGTCGTTACCGAACCTTGTGTTGACTGCAAATATACCGACTGCGCTGCCGTCTGTCCGGTGGAAGCCTTCCATGAATTGCCGGACCGTTTGGTGATCAACCCGAACACGTGCATCGACTGCGATGCGTGTGTGCCAGAGTGTCCCGTGGAAGCCATCTACCCGGACGTGAATGTGCCGGACGAGTATCAAGACTGGATCCGCCTCAATGCCGAAGAAGCGGAGAAGTACCCGATCATCAGCACGAAGAAACCGGCCTTGCACGGGCCGAACTGCGCTGGACCGGAAGAATAGTGTTCGCCGAGCGAGCAGAAAGCGGCGCGCCGGAAGTCGAACTTCGGTCGCGCCGCTTTCTTTTAATCGTCTTCAGCCCGTATTGCGCAAGCCGGCGGCGATGCCGTTGATGGTCAGCAGTATGGCGTAAAGGAGTCTATCACGCTCTTCGGCGGGAAGGTCGCAAGCGCCGCTCGCGCAAGCGCGTTTACGTGCCAAGAGTTCGACCTGCAAGTAGCTCATCGGATCGACGTACGGATTGCGCACGGCGATCGAGCGTTGCAGCACGGGCCAGTTGTCGAGCAGCCTCTTTTCGCCCGATATCGCTAGCACCATGCGTCGCGTGCGGTCATACTCTTCGGCCAGCAGACGGAAGATGCGGCGACCGAGCTTCTTGTCGGGCGTGCGTGCGGCGTACTGGCGCGCGATGCGCATGTCGGCTTTGGCGAGCGCCATCTCGATGTTCGACAGCGTGCTGTGGAAAAAGGGCCAGTCGCGATACATCTCGCGCAGCAGGCGCAGGTGCGCGCGCGGACTTTGCCGCAAGAAACTTTCGAGCGCCGTGCCGACAGCGAGCCACCCGGGAACGAGATGGCGGCTTTGCGTCCAGCCGAAGACCCACGGGATAGCCCGCAAGTCATCCAGATTGCGCGAGCCGGTTTTGCGTCTGGTTGGGCGCGAGCCGATGCGTAGGTGTTGGAGTTCTTCGATGGGCGTCGCTTGCGTGAAATAGTCGTAAAAACCGTCGGTTTCGCGCACGAAACGGCGGTAGGCAGCGAAGGCCTCTTCGGAAATGCGCTCCATGGCCTCTTCCCATCGAGCGGCGCGGGCGTCGTCGGCGCGCGGCAAGCTCGCGGCGATCACGGCAGCGGTGGTCATCTCCAAGTTGCGAAGCGCGATTTCGGGAAGGCCGTATTTCGAAGAGATGACCTCGCCCTGTTCGGTGATTTTGATACGCCCGGCCACCGTGCCCGGCGGTTGGGCCAAGATGGCTTCGTGCGTCGGGCCGCCGCCGCGTCCGATGCTGCCACCGCGCCCGTGAAAGAGGCGCAACTCGATGGCGTGGGCGCGCGCCTTTGCCCAGAGGCGTTCTTGCGCTTTGTAAAGCTCCCACGCCGAGGTCAAGATACCGCCGTCTTTGCTGCTGTCCGAGTAGCCGATCATGATCTCTTGTAGATCGGCATGGGCGCGAAGGTGTTTCTGGTAGACGGGGTTGGCGAACAAGCGGTCCATCACGTCGGGCGCGCGACGTAGGTCGTCGATCGTCTCGAAAAGCGGGACCACGGCGAGCCTGCTTGTCGGCAAGTCATCATCGCCGCTCGTGGGCCACTGCCACAGTCCAGCCTGTTTGGCGAGGACGAGCACGGCTAGCAGATCGCTCGCGTCGCGCGTCATGCTAACGATGTAAGTACGGACGGCGCCAGCGCTGATCTCGTCGAGGGCGCGCCGCGCGACGCGAAAGACGTTGAGCGTTTCGGTCGTTTCGTCGCTGAAACGCGCATCGGGACTGAAGAGCGGGCGCGGCGAGGTGAGTTCTTCCGTCAACCAGGCGACGCGCTCCGATTCGTCCATCTGCGCGTAATCTCTCTTCATGCCGAGCGCATGCGTCACTTCGGCGAGCGCTGCCGTGTGCCGTTCGCTGTGCTGGCGCAGGTCGAGCGTTGCCAGATGAAGATCGAAGGCGGCGGTTTGACGCATCAGCCGGTCCACTTCGCGCGCCGCATGCGCCGCTTGGTTGGCGAGCAGGCTGTCGCGGATCAACCGCAAGTCCTCCCAGAGTTCGCGGCCCGTTCGATAGACGCGATCCGGCGTCTCCTTGGGACGCGTCAGCCGCGTGATGATCGGCAAGCCCGGACGAGTCGAGATCAGCGTCTGCGGCGATTCGATCCGCAGCGCCGAAGCGAGATCGCGGTTGCGTCGCAGTGTGTTCTCCAGCCGCACGTAGATGAAAGAGAGCTTCTGCCGGTAGGGCTCTTCCGGATTGCGCCGCACGATCTCGTCGGCGATCTCGGGCATGAGGCGCGCATCATCGGCGAGCGAGGCGCGCAATTCTTCGGTCGGCGGAGCGAAGCGCTGCGATTGACTCAGGCGTTGG
>CAKZOF010000448.1 GCA_937135995.1 uncultured Pyrinomonas sp. | reverse complement strand
CACCAGCGTAATAGAGTATCGCCCCCCAATCGTTCAGCGTCGCCGTCTTCGCGACGCGCAATGTCGTGGCGATGGCTTTGAGATTAGGATACTCGCCGATCGCGCGCTCGATCATCCGGCGGAATCCGCGCGTATCCAACTTCGAATAGCTTTCATCGACGCCTTCGACCTCGTATCCCAAACAAGCGGTGAAATCCTCTTCGTTACCCAAAAGGACATCGACCAATTTCACCAATTCGCGGTTAACCTGTTGCGCTTTCTCTTTTCCACCGATCCCCTTCCACAGAGACTCGCGGTAGTTCAGATCGTAAGAGACGATGGTCCCATACCGTCGCGCCGCTTCCATCGCCTCGAGCGCCACCTCAGGCGTCGTCTCCGACAACGCGGCGAAGACTCCGCCGGTGTGAAACCAACGCGCTCCCTCTTGACCGAAGATCTTCTCCCAATCGATTTCACCGCGCTTCAGCTGCGAGGCGGCAGTATGTCCGCGATCCGAGCAACCGACCGCCGCGCGAACGCCGAAGCCGCGCTCGGTAAAGTTCAATCCGTTGCGCACAGTCCTCCCGACGCCATCGTATTTTCGCCACAAGACGTGACGCTGGTCCACTCCGCCCTGAAAGATCAGATCCTCGATCAAACGACCGATCTGATTATCGGCAAAAGCGGTGACGATCGCCGTCTCTAAACCGAAACAACGGCGCAACCCGCGCGCGACGTTATATTCGCCGCCCCCTTCCCACACGCGGAACTGGCGCGCCGTGTGAATGCGACAATCGCCCGGATCCAACCTTAACATCACTTCTCCCAACGCCACTAGATCCCACCGACACTGAGTTTTGGGCTTTATCTGCAATTCGCTCATTCTCCTTTCCCATCCAGTCCGCAAGATTAGATGAGGACCGAGCGCTCACGCGATGAGCGCCCATCTGACCTTAGCGTGCGCCTTCCCCAGACGTCAATTTCAGCGGCGACTCGCCTCTAACCCGGAACCGCTCGCCGCGAAATCAGGATGAACGTTGACGACTCCGTACTGCCTATATTCGATCTCCTTGTGCGCCGCCATGATCCACACGAAATTGATCGGATATCCGGGGATCGCGACGTTAGGATGATACCCATAAGGCATCAAGACCACATCGCCATCGCGGACTGCGCCGGCAAATTCAGGTTCCTCCGCCTCGTTGAAGACGAACTGCACGCCGAAAGACGGAGCCGGCATGTCGTAAAAGACGTAGAGCTCTTCGAGCATCTCCGCGTGCTCATGCGGCGGCCAACTGGTCCAGTGCCCCGGTTCCGATCGCGTGAATCCGGCGAGCAATCGACCGGCGCGGACGTTCTTGCCGATCAGGATCGTGATCGTCCGCGTGCTCGTTGGCCCACCCGTGGTGAAGCGCAACGAACTATCTCGTTCGACGTCTGCGAGACGCACGACCTGCAAAGGATAATCGCCTTCGACCGGCGCGGCGCACTCGATGAAGTCCACGCCCGCTTCAGTCGAGACCTCGACCCTTGAACCACGAGGGATGTAGATGGCGTCGTAGCGTTCGAGCTCGTGTGTTTCGCCGCCGACCGCGACTCGACCACGCCCGGCTAAACAGATCAAACCAGTTTCGCACCTTCCGGTCTCGAAAGCGACCGTTGGCACCTCTGCGTCGAGGATGATGCGCCCGTAATGAAGATGACGCATCGGACTGTTCTCCGGCGTCACGGCAAAATAACGCCCTTTTCCTTTATTAGTTCCGCGAAACACGAGTTGATTCATCTTACCTATCGCCTCCAATCCTCTATGATCTCGAAAATCTCAAGCGACGCGCGGCGCGGCGAAGATCGGAGCCGTGACGAGCGCCGCAGCGCCGAGCAAACGAAGATTCGCGCTCGTCGCATCCCAGCCCGTGCCAATGTTGAATTGCGCTCCGATCGCCGCAAACTGATCGGAGATCTCTAGGGCCGAGCGCGTCCGCGTCCCTTCATCGAGCATATCGGCTGTCAGGCTGGCCAGCCCCGCCTTATCCTGCGGATCAGCCGCCCCGCCGGTCTTGACGACCAGATTCATCTGGACCAGCGGCAACTCATGATGTTCGACCACTAAGACCTCAAGCCCGTTGGAAAGGCGACGCCGCTGAATCGGCGGCAGACTGAATTTCGGATCAGGTTTAGGACGTGGCAGCCTCGCCGTCGAAGCTTGCGCGGTCCGACTCGCGCCGTTCGTCCTCTTCGGGCCACTATTCGCTTCTCCCCCGACACGCGCGCTCTCTTGGGCCTCTCTTCTCATCCCTTGGCGCTGCGCCTGCGGCACGACGCTCAGAACCAATCTCTTGTCGGTCAGATATTGATTTGCGACGCGCTGCACGTCTTGCGCTGTGACGCACCGGTATCGAGCCAGATCCTCTTCGAAGTATCCAGGATTGTTGAGAAAGACGGCGTACTGGTTGAGCTGGTCGCTTTTGCCGCCGAAACCGCCCACCGTCTGCAAGCCATAGATGAAATTCGCTTCGATGACGTTATAAGCACGCTCCATCTCCTCACGCGTTGGGCCAGAGCTTTTGATCTTCGCTAACTCTTCTTCGATTGCGCGCTCCAACTCGGCGAGCGATTTACCCGGCTTGGCGGTTGCGACTATCTGAAATTGGCCAGCGATCTCGCGCGAGAGATTAGCGACGAATACATCCTGTGCGATCTGCCGCTCATAGACGAGCGATTTATAGAGCCGCGAACTGCGCCCCCCACCCAAAATGCGCGCGAGCACATCCAACGGCGCATCATCCGGCGTCCACTGCGGAACCGAATGCCACACCATGTAAATACGCGATAGCGAGACACGATCTTGCATCGTCTCGCGTATCTCGTGATCGAGATGGGGTTGCGGAGCGGAGACCGGCTTCACCTCTGGACCGCGCGCAATCGGGCCAAAGTATTTTTCGACCAGACGGCGCGCTTCCGCCGGATCGAAATCGCCCGCGATCGCCAAACTGGCATTATTTGGCGTGTAGAAACGACGGAAGAAAGCCTTGACATCCTCCATCGAAGCGGCGTTCAGATCGTCCAAAGAGCCGATCGTCAACCAGTGATACGGATGCGTCGGCGGATACATCAATTCGGCGATTCGCGCCGAAACCAAGCCATAGGGACGGTTATCGTAATTCTGGCGCTTCTCGTTTTTGACGACCTCGCGTTGGTTGTTCAACTTCTCCTCCGTGAGCGCATCGAGCAAACCGCCCATGCGATCGGCTTCCATGAAAAGCGCCAATTCGAGGAAGTTCGAAGGGACGACCTCCCAATAGTTCGTCCGATCCGTATTGGTCGAACCGTTCAATGTGCCGCCCGCTTCTTGGATCGGCTTGAAATAATCATCGTCGTAATTCTTCGATCCTTGAAACATCATGTGCTCGAAAAGATGCGCGAACCCGGTCTTGCCCGGAACCTCATTTTTCGAACCGACGTGATACCAGACGTTGACGGCGACGATGGGAGTCGAATGATCCTCGTGCAGGATGACACGTAACCCGTTTGGCAACCTGAACTCCGTGTAACGAATCGGCGGTAGGACGCGCGCGCCTCCCGCCTGCTCCGAAGCCGCACTTACGTTCCGTCTCATGCCTCCTCTTTGTGCCGAAACGTTGGAAAAGATTAGAGCCCAAACTAATAGGATGGATGCTAAGCGTCTGCCCCTCATGGTACCCTCCTTCCTGTCAGGCGTGGCGATTAGCGAAACTCATGTGCCGTCTGGTGGCGTCACGCCAATCGGTGTCGAAAGCGTATGGGTGAGTAGAGCCGGTTGAGGATTTTATCTCTTTAGCTGAACGTTCGCAATCGACCGTTCCAAGAATAGGCCAGTGATCCGAAAGTAACCGATTTGTGCTACGCGCGATGCCGGAGAACACGAACGATGGCTCAATATGAGTGTCGCTCATCGTCGTAGGGCGAGAGAGATTACGAAGCGAATGTCCTTCACCGGGCCAGCGCTGGAGATGGCCAATCGCTGCCCTCGCTCCTGCCTTTCCCCCTTATCGACGGAACCCGGCAGCCCGGCCGCAATCACGACGTTGGGCTCGATGCGGAAACGCACGGTCCTAGGTTCCTCGACGCTGACGATGAGTTTCGCATCGCTGCCCCCGATCGCGAAACGATCATCCCCAAGGGGCACGATCGTTTCATCGGCATGGATGAGTTCGGTGATCGCGTGCGCTTTCGCTAGCTGCAACGTATCGATAATCCGAAAGCCACCATCCGCCGAGAAACGAAATTCGCGCTCGAAGCGAAGAAGATCCAACTCCGGCATGTAGGCTGATGTGACATCGGCGCGAATCACGACTTCTTTATCGCCCAGCTTCGCCTCGAGAATTCTGATGCGATTTAGCAAATCGTAGGGCACTCCACTGAACGCATCATGCCCTCGCCCCTCGCGCGCTTGCCCGCGCCCATCGACGAGCGCCGTGTTATGATGCGCCGTTAGCGGAACGCCAGCGTAACCAGAATCTCCAGTAAGGTATTGTCCTTTAGCATAGATGATGAAACTTCCAGCATCCGGGTGCGCATGACCTGACGACAGGTGCCAGTCGGAAAATCTCTTCAACAATTCCGCCGCGTGATGCCCCTCGGGCGGACCGCACTTGAAGGCGAAGGCCACAGCCTCTTTGCTCCAACCGCTTCGCCAGTAGACTACTTCATGATCCGGGAAATAGTGCCAACGCGCCTGTCTTTCGATCGGAACAGGTTGTATCGTCGGATCATACCAGATGAGTGACCAGAAATCCTCCGCGTTGACCTGTCCGAGCTTGCGCAGCCACTCTGCGACGCCTTGCGCCTCACCATCACGAAAGCGCGCCGCCGTCGCATAGAGAAGGTTGTAGTTCGAAAGGAGATGCCCACCCGGATGCGTGCGCTGATGATCTTCGCCTCGTCGCAAGCGCGTAAGCGGCCCTTCGAATGCATCGCCGAAATCGAAGATGTCGCGTCCGGATGGCAACATCGTGTGGGCTACGTACTTGTGCATCGCGCGCAAGCCCGGTTGATCGTAAAGATCTTCGCCGGTCGCATGCCGATGCGCATCCAAATAATGGATGATCCACGGCGTCGCAAATACCCAGTACTCGAAACCCTCATAGTAGTAGCCATCTGGCGTGTACGTGGCAAGCACGCGATCGTAAATGGCACGCGCCAGACGCGCCCACTCGGGCGCATCTTCGACCTCGTCGTAAAGCGCATAGGCGGCGACAGCTAGACCAGCGATCGGAATGAAAACATGATTCTGACTGTACGAGTAGGTGCGGCCCGGTT
>CAKZOF010000447.1 GCA_937135995.1 uncultured Pyrinomonas sp. | reverse complement strand
CAAGTCGATGAGGAACGGCGCAACGCCATTCGCCGCAACCACACGGCGACGCACCTGCTCCATGCCGCGCTGCGCGAGGTCTTGGGCGCGCACGTCAAACAAGCCGGCTCGCTCGTCGCGCCCAATCGCCTGCGCTTCGACTTCACGCACTTTCAGCCGCTGACGGCGGAAGAGATCGCCGAGATCGAACGGCTGGTCAACGATCAGATCCTGCGCAACGTCGCCGTGCAAACGGAGATCATGCCGCTCGCCGAAGCTTTGCGTTCGGGCGCGATGGCGCTCTTCGGCGAAAAGTACGGCGAGCGAGTGCGCGTGCTCACCGTTCCGGGCTTTTCCAAAGAGCTGTGCGGCGGGACGCACGTGCGCGCTACGGGCGACATCGGCCCTTTCAAGATCGTGCGCGATGAAGCCGTCGCTTCGGGCACACGTCGCGTCGAAGCGATCACGGGCACGGAGGCCATCGCTCGCTTCCAAGAGGACGAAACGCTGGTCAACGCGCTTGCCAGCGAACTGCGCACGGCGCGTGAGCGCTTGCCCGAAACGGTCGGGAGGCTTCAAGAAGAGCTACGTCGCGCGCGCCGCGAGATCGAAGAGTTGCGGATCAAGATCGCTGCAGGAACGGTCTCCGCATCGGCGCAAGACGGCGAGGTGCGCGAATGCGCTGGGATCAAAGTCCTCGTGCGTGAGGCAAGCGAACTCGATGCCCCGGGCTTGCGCCAACTCTCCGACACGTTGCTTGCGCGGCTCAAATCGGGCGTTGTCGTTCTGGGACGTCGCGCCGAGGGTAAGGCCTCGATCATCGTGCGCACTTCCGCCGATTTGCGCGCGATAATTCCGGCAGGCCAAGTCATCCGCGAACTGGCGCCCATCTTGGGCGGGCGCGGCGGCGGGCGGCCAGACATGGCCGAAGGCGGTGGCCCGGAAGCCGACAAGCTGCCCGAAGCATTGCAGGCAAGTTACGGCATCATCGAGCGCTTGGCGAGTTCGCCGAAAACAGCTTGACCCAGTCTCGGCGACAAGGCTCGACGGCAACGCTGGCGCGCAAGGGCGCAAATCAAGAAGCGCCGATGGACAACTGGTAGTCCATCGGCGCTTTTTCATCGGTGATCGCTCCGCTGTCAGCCAGCCTTCTGTTTCTCGGTCAGCGCGATGTTCATCTTCTCGAGCGTCTCGCGGTTGAGCGTGCCGGTAACGCGCAGGCCTTCAGCCTGCTGATACTTGCGCAACGCCGCGCGCGTTGCCGGATCGAGTTTGCCAGTCGCTTCGCCCGTGTACAGACCGCGCTGCTTGAGAATCTCTTGAGCTTGTTTGATCTGCTCTTTGGTCGCGCGGAAAGGCGCACCGCGCCGTTTGGTTGCGCTCTTGGATGCGGCTGCATTTTGGTTCTGAGATTGGCCCGTCGCCGACGACGAAGCCGTCTGCGCCAACGTGACGCCAGACAAAATCAACGCCAATGCCAAAGAGATAGTGAGGGTTCTCATCGTCTTCCTCCCTTGAAGTGAGATTGGTTGTTAAAGCCAAGCCAAATTTTTAAACTGCGCGCCAACCTGCGTCAAGCCACAATGTGCCCCCGAGGAGAAGCGCGAAGACTAAAACTCTAAAAGTGCGCAGAGAAACGAAGCTTTACTGGGACGCCTTCCTCGCTTCCCCTTCACTGCAGGGTACTTACACGGAGCGAGGGACTCAGTATCGGTCCGCGCGGTCTGCGGGCGGGGGGCGTGACGCGCGCGCCCGGTCCAACTCTAGGACTCGCGTCGGTGACATGACACCACCAGACCGCCTTTCATCCCACCCGCGAAAGGGCGGGCCGCTCCCAGCGGGAGACCGTAAGAGATTCTCTTCCGTCTGACGCTTGCTCTGGCGCGTAAATGCCATCAGATTCGCGTTTGTTAAAAATCTTTGTTTTCAGTTGAACAGGATAGAAGAATGTGCTAATCTTCGGCGCGTCTCGCCTCCGACGGGCGAGCGTCGCTGACGAGCCTCTTTGCACGTCGCCTTTCGCTATGAGATCCCTTGCGCTTGCTTGTTGTTGGATCGCGTTGCTCCTCGGCCGCGCTGCGGCGCAAACGCCCGTCCGCTATCCGCTCGACAACATCGATCTCGGTAGGTTTCAATTGCACGACGAGAGAGCCGAAGCGCAGCGCCGCCCGAAATTGCTCAAAACGGTGCTGCACGCGGTGAATTCTGCTGTGCCGCGAACTTCTGCTGACGCAGAGAGGATCTTTCACGTGCGTCCCAACGGCGAGAGCAAAGAGGCCAGCCGTTGGCTTCGCGGCTTCACCACGGGCAGCGCACAAATCGACGCGCTGCTAGTGGAAGCGGGCTTGCGCCACGGCGTCGATCCGATGTTGCTTTACGCTGTGATGCATCAGGAGTCGGCCTTTCACCCGCGCGCGATCTCGCCCAAAGGAGCGCGCGGACTGATGCAGCTCATGCCCGGCACGGCGCAGCGCTTCGGCGTGACCAACATCTTCGATCCACGCCAGAACATCGAGGGCGGCACACGCTACCTGCGCTTCCTGCTCAACCTCTTCGACGACGATGTCGCTCTGGCACTGGCTGGCTACAATGCAGGGGAAGGCGCCGTTCTACGCTACGGCGGGCGCATCCCACCGTATCGCGAAACGCGCGAGTACGTGCGACGGATCACGGAGCGTTACAGGCTGATGCGCGATCCCGAAACCTCGCGCCGAGCGAAAAAGGCCGGCAAAGCGGAACTGGCAGCCATCGCAGCCGAACAGCCGAAACCGGCCACCGTTTATGAACGGAGCGTCTTTGCCGTTCGGCTGCCCGACGGACGCTTCCGGCTCGTAAGCCAGTGACCGTCTCTCGCTCGACGCGCGCCTCCTTGTGCGCGGGATCGAAGCACAGACGAAACTTTTCTGAGAGAAGAGGGAGCTTTGCGCGACGACGAGCCTCGTCTCTTGCGCCGCTTCCGTTTGCCGCTACTCCAAAGGTCCATCTCGGGCGAACCGGACAAACTTTGCCTCGCCGCTTCGCACGCCTAGACGAAAGCCCCGGCAGCCACGCGCGGTTCTACTGCTCGTTTCGCGACTTCCCGGCCGCCGTCGGATGCGCCCGCTGTCTCTTGAGTCGGAGCGTGCCGTCTTGCATTCGTCTGCCTTTTTGGTATTGTCAGCGAGAGAATGCAGAGCTTTCGTTGCGAAACATGCGGCCAACCAGCGGCCGCCGACGCGCGTTATTGCGGCCACTGCGGCGCGATTTTGCACGCCGCGCCGATGCGCCGCCAAGCAACGCACCTGACGGAGCGCGTGGTCTTCGTCGAACGACCGGCCTTTGTGTTCGTCGCCATCGCCTACTTCGTCTGCGCGTTGGCGGCGCTAGTGGCAACGGCGGCACTGGCATTCATGGGCGCGTCGTTCGGCGCGGCTTTGTTTGTCTCATCTCTGCTTATGGTTCCGGCCCTGCTCAAACACCTACGACGCAACAGGACGACTTACGTTCTGACGGACTCGGCGTTGGAGATCGCCGAAGGCTTGATCGTTCGTCGTCGCCGAACGATCCCGCTACGCAGCATCAAGCAGGTGACCATCTCGCAAACCGTGCCCGAACTCCTCTTTGGCCTCGGCACCATCGAGATCGAGAACATAGGCGATGGACCGGCTGCCACCTCTCTGCGGCGCGTGCGTCGTCCCCGCGAGAAAGAGGAGATGATCAAACAAGAGATGCTGCGCTGGCGTTGACGCTTGAATGGGCCTTGCCGGATGAAAGCTCTCGCCGCTTGACACGCGCAGGCTAAGAGAGACACTGACGTTTCATGATCGCGCATATTTGCCGCTGCCCGACGTGCACGAACGAAGGAGCTAGATCCGATCGTGCACCTCTTGCGAAAAGTCTCGCCCGAAGAGCGAGCAAAAGGTGCCGACACGAGGCAACGGCGGACGCAAGTTGCGTGATCGCTGGCACATGCGCCCCATCTTTCGTATGATCTTCTCAAACGAGCGCAACGGCGGCGGCATTTTCGGGCATCGAAATGACGCGGCAGTTTTCGTTCGTCGTCGGGAGCGGGGATTTTCGGGATGCGAAGCGATGGCTTTTCGCCCGCGCGCTCGGCGCGAGGCGCGCAGATCATGACGCACGCGAAGATGTTCATTCGTCATCACGGCACGAACGCGGCACAGTTGATTCTCGCCGCCTCGTTCTGCCTTCTCTTTCTGACCGCCACCGCCTTCGGCAATCAAACGCTGTCACCGCTTGCCGGTCGCATCGGCGAGTTTCGCGCCGCTGGTCCGACCTCCACCGTCGAACGGACAGTGAGCGCCGTGTCGCTCGCTTCGTTTCCCGTCACTCAAGCTCTGACCCGCAGCTATCTCGGCGCGGAGAACGAGCGTTTGAGCGTGACGCTGATCGAAGCGCGCACCGAGACGGCAGCCTACGCTTTGCTGACGGCGCTTGCCGAAGAGGCGAGACGCGCCGAAACGCTTGCCGGCTCGGCCGCCGTGGGCACGTGGAGCTACATTGGACCCAATCGCGTGATCTTCTTCAAGGGCAACACGGTCGTCCTCGTCGAAAGCCGTTCTCCCATCGCCCCCGAGAAGCTGCTCGCGCTAGCGGGCGCGCTTGCCGAACCGCTTGACCGCGGCGAAGGCGATATTCCGCCGCTCGTGCGCCACCTGCCCGAATGGGAGACAGCGCAGAACCGCGCCGTCTTCGCCGTCACGCTCGAAGGACTGCAGGCAGCTGCAGGCAATCGCCCTGCGCTCGACGCTGTTTCGTTCGCTGGTGGAACAGAAGCCGTCACCGCGCCGTACGGTGCAGCACGGCTCGTCATCGTTGAATACACGACGCCGCAATTCGCCGCTGAAAACGACCGGCGTATCACCGGCCATCTGCAAGACTTGAAGAACGCAGGCGAGCCATTGCCGTCGCTCTACCGTCGGGTTGGCAACTATGCGGTCTTCGTCTTCGATGCCCCAAACGAAGCTTTCGCGCGTCGGTTGGTTGATTCGATCTCGTACGAACAGGTGGTCCGGTGGCTGGGCCACAATCCGCGCGCTTGGGAGAGATTGGAACGCGCCTACAACAGAATGACGGCGGGCATCGTTGTCTCGACGCTCAAGGCGACGGGAGTGGCGTTGCTCTTCTGTCTCGGCCTCGGTGCCATCGTCGGCGGAGCTGTCTTCAGTCGCCGTCGTATGCGTGCCGCCCGGTTTCGCAACTACACGGATGCTGGCGACATGATTAGGCTCAACATCGATGAACTGACAACTCAGAACGACCCTTCACGCCTGCTCGGGCCGGCAGACGCGCGCAGCAGGTAGGGTGCTCGCGCGCCGTCATACGGTTGACTAGTGTCGCCCGCCGCAAGCCCCTGAGCTTTCAGCCTTTGGGAAGAAGGCGGGCTTCTCCTATGGCTTGAGCCGTTGATTTCCCTTTCGACGCGCTGTACAAACCATCTTCGGCTGGGACGCAGCCGTTGGTCGTCAACCTCTGCGGTGACGAGGGTTGCCCAAGAAGCTGCCGGGCTGCGTGCCCGTGCAGAGCGTCACATCCAATTGAACAGCTTGTGTGGACGAGGCGCTAGGAGACCCAGTAGCGGCGCGCGCATCAGAAGATTTTTGGTGCCGGAGGTCGGACTCGAACCGACATGGGGAGTGAACCCCGCCAGATTTTGAGTCTGGTGCGTATACCGATTTCGCCACTCCGGCACGCGCAAATTTTAATTTTAGTTTGAAAGGGGAAAACTGTCAATCTTCTTACCGAAGCGGCACCGCTTGTCTCGCGCGCGGCGACGCGAGAACGCGCGCGTTCGATCATCGCTTGCCTTCGAGATCAAGGTCGCAAGAAATTCAGAGTTTTTCGAAGGACGAAGAAACATCACGGCGATGCGCGGGGTGATGCAGTCAAATTCAGTGTTTCTCGAGCGATGAAAACGGGGCGGTAGTAGTAGTTCCGCTCGCGGCCAGCGTTTTCGATGCGCGAAGTCATCAGCATGGGCCCATCACATCAGTTTCACTCGCGGTCGGCGTTTTCACCTCGACAACTCCACCGTTCCAGTTCACAGTAGCTGCCCCGGTCACGTTTGATGTTTCCACAGCAAAAGGCGGCTACGCGGCAACTAGTCTGGCGCGGAGCTCCGTCTCTAGCCTATCCTCTGCTGCCATGAGATGCTTGAAGCGCGATCAGAAGCAGAGTCGAGACCTAGCACGAGGGCATGAGATGCTTGAGGCGCAAATCACCCGTCCCTCACCCAATCCGATTAGCAGCATTGTTCGTTTTGTTGTCCTCTTTTTACAAGTGAGTTAAAAAACTCTTGTTTTCGGACGCAAACTGTTGATAAAATTCGACTCGCCTCACAGGCATCGGGCCCGCGCCGTCTCTTGCCCCGTTCTTCCGAGCGCGCCGATGAACGGATTTGTGCGCGTGTTTTCATTTTTCCTGTTGGCATATGGACCAAGCGAGCGAAAAGAGGCGGCGCATACTCATCGCCGACGATGAGGCAGAGATCAGCAGCGTTCTCTCCGACCTACTGAGCGCGGCGCACGATTGCGAGACGGTGGGATCGGCCGAAGAAGCGTTGGCGCGTCTTCATACCCACGACTTCGACCTCGTCATCAGCGACATCATGATGCATGGCATGAGCGGGCTTGAACTCGTCCCGCGTGTGCTCGCTCTTGCGCCCGACACGGTGGTCATCTTGATCAGCGGCGTGCAGACGATCGAGAGCGCAATTGAAGCGCTGCGCGTCGGCGCGTTCGACTACATCATGAAACCTTTCGATCTACGCCACGTCGAAGCTGCCGTCGAACGCGCGCTCGAACACCGCGATCTTCTGCTGGCCAAACGTCACTACGAAAACTTCCTCGAAAAATTGGTCGAGGATCGCACGGCGCAGCTTGATCGCGCTTTGGCATCGCTTGAGGAATCCTACCGCGCGACGTTGCGCGCGCTGGTGATGGCGCTCGAAATACGCGATTCGGAGACGCGCGGGCACTCGGAACGCGTGGTCAATTTCAGTCTCCGTCTAGGGCGCGAGCTGGGTCTGTCCGAAGACGAGCTGCGCGCCTTGGAGTTCGGTGCCCTGTTGCACGACATCGGCAAGATCG
>CAKZOF010000446.1 GCA_937135995.1 uncultured Pyrinomonas sp. | reverse complement strand
GCCGGCAATCCAACCTGGGAATCTAAGCGCGATGATCCTCTGTCGGCCAACGCCGTCAAGATGCGTAAGCTTAACAAGCCCGTTTTCGATCACATAGACGTTCTGAGCTGCTTCCCCTTGAGCGAAAAGCTTCGTCTCTGCGCGATAGCGGCGCGCAACTGTTATCCCTTCGATCTTCTTCAAGATCTCCGAGAAAAGAGTGTGTTGAGACGTAGAAGGGCTCGAGCTTGATCGAGATGGCCGGGACCGGACCGATAACCTGCGTGGAGAGATGAACGGAGAGTAAGAAGAGACCCAAAGCGCTTCTCATCGGCTATCCACCTCGTGCCACAGAAATGATGGAACCTCATAGTTGAGTATAAGTACGGCTAGCGGTTGAGAGTTACTAGGGGCATAAAGGTAGATGTAATCGCAGCAATCGGGCACTTTGAATGATTTGGAGATCTTATTTTCTCGGTCAAAGATGACGGGAGGAAGGACGGAAAATCCTCTCTCTCCAGATCAGCGATATTTTCCGCTGTTCTGATCATTCTAACCTGCATGGTTTGCGATTTCATTTGTCAATCTCCACCAAGTAGCGTCTGATCGCAGCCCATGTTGCCCACGACCTGAGGAGTTTGTTCTGCAACGATCCGCATAGCTCCAAGGTTCTGAAGTAATCCGCTTCGCTCATTCGATCTAACAGAGAGAAAAGACTGGCTGAGTCATCGCTCATGTACAGTTCGTTCATGAGATCGTGAACGCTGATCTTGAACGTGATGGCCGATCTGTCGATCTTGAACTCTTCCATCTTGTTGATCTCTTGGATCGCCGTTTTCGCTTCTTCGAAACCGCGATTGGCATCCAATAGCATCCAAGTTCGGGCGATGATAATCTTCGATTGGACGCGATCTTGCGCATCTTGTACTCGGGAGCTTTCAGAGATGGCTCGGTCAAGCGTTTCGGAGGCGCGAGCTAGATCGTTTCGCTTGGATGCCACTTTCGCTAGTTCACAAAACAAGATGGTCTTCAGTATTGGCTCTTCTATTTTGTCGATGGCATCGTCTTCAAGAATGAGCTCATCGTTGCGTTTAAGCTTCTCTCGAATTTCCCAAAAGTTGAGATAATCTGTGACCTTCCGTCGCAAAGTCGGATCGCTGATCTTGTCGGCGAGGCGGCGGGCGGCGACGAAATCCTTCTTCGCCAGAAGATGGGCTTGGATGATGGTGAAGTACTCCAAATCACGCCTTCTAGCGTCAGCGATCTTATCCGCTCGCTGCGCCCTCTCTTCCCATAGCTCTTCGCCTTCTAGGGATTGGCGTTCGCTCTCGCGCCGCAAGCGGTCTTGTAGCTCGGCTTCCGCCCGCGGCACGTCGGGCAGCAGGCTACTCAGTCTCGCTTGGACCTCCATTGCTAAGTCTGGGGTCAAAGCTTGGAATTGTGGGAGGAGGTTTTTGAGCGCGAAATAGATGACCGGTGCTGGGATGTCTTGGCTTGTGGTAAGCTTGTTGAAAGCGAAGAAGAGGAATCGCCGGGCTAGGGACTCGTTCTTCGGCGGGGCGGAAAGATTGCCGTTGACGTTAGCGGCGTTGTATTGGCCAACGAGAGTGTAGACGATTCGCGGCTGTGGCGAGAATAAGTAGGAAGCCAAAATCATCGCCTCGTTCGCCTCATTGAGCGGTCGCAGACTCAGGACCTCGATCGCGTCTGTAAACAGATGATCGGCTTCGTCAGGTGACTTCTCGCGAAGCTCAGCGAGAAAATAGTAATGCCGAGGCAAAACGTACTGGCGCACGCTCTCGCGAAAAAGGTATGCTCCTGCGAGTTTATCCTTTTGGAACGCTTGAAAGGCAGAGATTAGAAGCAGCTCCGATCGCTCGCTAGAGCCTTGTTGGTTGAGCCTCGCTTTAGAATCATCGCCGCTTTTCCCGCTCCATCCATCCAAAAACTCACGCGCTAGCTTCGGATCGTGTTTGGCCGCGATGCTGATGATCTGTCGAAGAAGTGGGGTGGCGCGTTTGGAATCTTCGATCCTCTGTTGATCAGAAATGGCATCGAACGCTTGTCGCAGCGTTTGTCGCGCAAAGGTTTCGTCTCTTTCCCACAGCGCATCGGCAATTGCGGTCAGTAACCTGACTCGCTCTTCGAGCGGTTCGAGCGTGGAGACTTCAACAGCAATCCGCTTGGCGCGGAAGAGAGCATCCTCCTCTTTGACTTTGGCTTCGACGATTTCGGGCGTTCGATTGGCTTTGGGACGACTGCGTTGGGCATGACAGAAGGGCGCCGCGATGAGGCTCAACCAAACACCGATCGCAATCAACAGTGGCGCCCTCATGGCCGACCTCAGGTCAGGAGATCAGAATCCTGCTTAAACTGTTGGTTCGGTTCGGAGATTAAGGATTTTACCTCAATTCCTTTACAGTTTGAAACGGTAGACATCGCACCGCGAAGCTTCCGTCGAAGCGGAAGCCTGCGTTGCGCCCAACGTCACTATTTCAACGTTTTGAGAGGTGGTTGATCAAATGCTCATTTCACTCGCGTGAGACAAACGGACCAAGCTCCCCGCTGAGCAGATGATAGTTGACCA
>CAKZOF010000445.1 GCA_937135995.1 uncultured Pyrinomonas sp. | reverse complement strand
AGCGACTCGCCGTCCCACCGATCATCGTGCGCGTTCTGGACCAACGGCAGCACCAAGGGGGACCTCTCCTGCCGCCGGACCAGATCGATCACGCGCGGGTCCGACTCGACGCGGATGACGTCGTCGCCGCCCGCTTCGTCGAGACGAAACCAGGCTGGCACCAACCAGTCCAGTTCGGCGATGTTCCGTTTGAGCGAAGCGTAGCTCGAGTCGTCCCAGTTGACGTAAAAGGCGATGGCGAGCGGCGCGCTGGCGGCGGTCGTCCCCTGAGGCGGCAGAGAAAGGCGGCCCACCGGCTGAACCGCCCGCATGATGTGCGGGTGCTTCTGCCACGCTCGTTTCAACTGCTGCGCGGCCGCGACTGCCTGCGCCTTGCGGCGTGTCGTCACCAGCGGCGGGGCCTTCAGACTCACATCCTGCGGTTGCGGCAGCGACTTGACCGGGCGCAGCTCGAGGCGCGGCAAAACGGGGTTGACGAGGACGCTGATGATGAACGCGGCGGCCAACAGCGTGCCGACGGCTGCCAGCGCCAACCAAAGGCGTCGCAGCCGCCGCTGGCGGCGTCCGTACGGATCGTAGAAGACAGGTCGGGCGAAACGAGTCAAAGCGATCAAACCTCGCGCGAGAAAGGCGCGCGTGCGCCATAGCCGATCAACCGAAAGCAAGTCGTGTGCCGAGCGGCGCGAGCGCTGAAAAGCCCCTTTTTCGACCTTTGGCGCGCTCCCGAGTGTGGCGATGGTGCGCCGCCGCGACCATTACGCCACAACAAAGGAGCCGCCGTCCGCCCCGCGTCAGAACTCCAGATCGACCGACAACCGAAGCTGTCGCCGTGGAGCCAACCAGACCGGCGCCGCCAAGCTCGCCAGCGGGCTTGGCCCCGAACCGTGAAACGGATTGATGGTCCGTACATTGCGCCGATTGAACAGGTTGAAGACTTCCACCACGAGATCCAAACGGCGCGCGCTGCCGAACGGAAAATATTTGAGCGCGCGCAGGTCGAATTCGACCGTGCCGGGCGTGCGCAACGAGTTTCGTTGAGCGCCCAACGGACGCGAACTCAGCGGGAAAGCACGGCCTTGCTCTTCATCGTCGCCAGTGAGCGGATTGACCGGCCGACCGCTGTTGAGGGTCAAGATGGGCGCTATTTCGATGTGGCGCAGCGGCCCGCTCCGCTCTTCGAGCGGAAGCTCAAACAACGCACTCAACACGAACCGATGGCGCAGATCCTGACGCGAGAGCGCTCGCTCGCGGCGCAGGTCGAACGGATTTTGCGGCTGCTCGTCGAAGTCTGAAGCGTCGTCGATGACGCGCGATAACGTGTACGAAGCTGTGCAGGCGAACTCGTCGGCGAACCGCCGCTCCAGGGCGAGTGTCATGCCTTGGTAGGAAGAACGGGCGCTGTCTTCGAGTTGATAGACGGCGTCGTAACGCGCGTCGCGCCGCTCCGGGCCGAAGACCAAGCGCCCGAGCTGTTGCGGCGTTGGGTCGCGCACGCCGAGCGCGCGAGCGTTCGTCGGAGTGAGCACGACGGGCGGCAAAAGGTTCACGTTGCGCGTGCGTGCAAGGTGCAGACCGCGCACCCACAAATACTCGATACGGGCCGAAGCAACAGCAGCGATGAGCCGTTGGAAACCGGCGCCGATCTGTAAGCTGTAGGGCGCTGGAGAAAGCGAGTCAAGGCGGTAGATCGAAGGAGCCAACGCGAGGGGAGGATAATCGTAGCGGCGCGCCCCGGCGGCGGCCAGAACCTGCTCGGCCGCCTGCCGAGCAGCCCATTGCAAGAACGCCCGCTGCCCGTTCTGCTGCACGGCACGGTTGATGAAAGCGAGCGGCAAACGATCCTGAAAGAGGCCGAAATTGGCGCGTGCCACCCATTTCTCCGCCGGACTCCAGACGAATCCGAGTCGCGGACTCACACGCTGCGCGCGCACTGGCACCGTCTCGGTATCGTAGCGTGCACCGAGGTTGAGCGTCAGATTCTGCGCGGCGCGCCACTGGTCCAGCAAGAAGAGGCCGAATACCAGCGGGCGGATCACCGTGCGCGCCTCGCCGAAGGCTTGACGCCACAATGCCGGGCGCCCGGCGCGCAGATCGTCCAGCGTCCGAAAGACGAAGAGGCCGCCGAAATCCTCGTTCAGCTCGCTGCGCAAGGCGATGCGCGCGACGTTGATGCCGGTCTTCCATTCCGAACGCGCTCGCCCCACGGTGAGCACGTCCGCCAGTTGACTATGAGTTTCGTGCCGGGCACCAAGCAACCCGGCCGGCAGGCCGAAGCGCGCAAGGCCGACGATCTCGATGCGCGGGCGCAGCGCAACGGGCGCAAGCTGTGCACGGCGCACGCTGCGCTGCGCGCGCAGTTCGTTTGCGAGCCGCGTGGACAGCGCCGAGATCAGATTGGCCGTAAGCTGCCGGTCACGCACGATCTCGGTGGCGCGCGCCGAACGATCGTCCGGCAGGTCGCCACTTGTCCTCTCGTTGCGCTTCAGGTCGTCGCTCAGGGCGTAGCGCACATGGAGCGTGTGCCTGTCAGTGAGCAGCAAGGTCAACTTAGCAGCAGCCTCCGTTTC
>CAKZOF010000444.1 GCA_937135995.1 uncultured Pyrinomonas sp. | reverse complement strand
GAACCGACGCTGCAGAACTTGGCCGTCGCCCTGTTGCGCAAAGGCGATCCGGACGGAGCGCAAAAAGCTCTCGCGCAGCTCGAACAGGTGAACCCGCAGAACCCGGCTCTACAGCGGTTGAAGCCCGAACTCGAGCGGCTCCGTTCTTCTGGACAAGGGTCGCAGTAGTAGCACTTCCGACGGGTGGAAGAAGCGTTCGAAGAGTTCTCCGATGGGCCGCTCAGGGCGTAACTGAAGCGGCGGCCGCTGCTTCGGGCGATTGAAACACCACGTCTTCCATGCGCACGCCGTAGGTGACGGTCAGCAGTTGCGTCTCCTGCTGCATCTTGCCATCGACATAAAGCACCGTGCGAAAAGGCACCAGCGTGCTTTGCGCGTAGCGGTAGTCGTGAAAACTCTTCTTGTATTTGACGGGCGTGCTGCCCAATCCGACGCCCGGCTTTTCGTATTCCAGCCACAGGACGCGCCAAGACTTCGCGCTGATGTAGTAGCGCGTGCGGTTCTTCTCCTTGTCGGTCACGTCGAGCACCCAAAGATCGATGTTCTTCTGTTTGTCTTTGCCGACCAACGTGAGCGTCGAACCGTTCTCTTTGTAACGCAAAAGAGCATCGAGGCCGTGCCGCATCTCGGCGATGAACTCATCGACCGTCTCCTGACGCGGCGTGAAGAAGGTTTCGCCGATGCGTCCCCAGATGCGCCCGCCGTTGTACACGAGCGAGTACTCCATGTTGGGGAGCTTTTGATCGAGCCGAACTTTGTCCTTTTCAAGGCTCTCGCCGCGCACGAAACGCCGCTCGTAGGTCGCCTCTTCGCTGCGCCCGTCTTCGCGCAGGCGGACGATGCGCCCGCGCTCCATGCCGCTGCGGCGAACTTGCGCCAGCCCCGGGCGCGTCCCGTAGATGAAGATGACGGTTTCGGCGATCTGCTCGGCGGTCGGCTGCTTTTCATCCACGGCGCTTGCTGGAAGACTCGTTAGGCCGAGCAGACTGACCGCGAGCAACACTCTCCAAGTTCGGGTCACCGTTGATTGTTTCCCCTCCACTTCCCAAATCTTAACCCGATCGAGCCGGACTTTCACGCGGGCGACGCGATTTGCAACGAAATTGTAACACGAGAAGAAGATGCGCGCCCTTTTTCGATCGCGCCTCGATGCGATGCGCGAAAGGGCACGGGCGGATGCCTCGCAGCCGTTGACAATCAACGGCAGGGCGTGTAGATTGCTCGGTTTTGCGCGAGAGGGAGCCAAACGACGAACAGAGGCACGGGGGCACCGCCGCGCTCGAACGAAGACTGACGCAGCGAAAGGAACTTTTCGGGATGAAACGAGTTGGACTGTTGGTCGGACGCGAACGTACCTTTCCGGAGGCGCTGATTGCGCGCATCAACGAGCGGGGCAAAGGCGAAGTGGTCGCCGAGATGGTCAAAGTGGGCGGCGTCAAAGCGGCCGACGAACCACGTCGTTACGACCTGATCATCGACCGCATCTCGCATGAAGTGCCGTTCTATCGCGCCTTCATGAAACGCGCCGCCCTTGAAGGAACGATCGTCATCAACAATCCCTTCTGGTGGTCGGCCGATGACAAGTTCTTCAACTACTCGCTGGCGAACAAACTGGGCGTCGCCGTGCCGCGCACGGTCTTGCTTCCGCAAAAGGCGTACATCGAGGGGGTCACGAGCGAATCGCTGCGAAACCTCGAATACCCCCTAGACTGGCAAGGCATCGTCGATTACGTCGGGCTGCCGGCCATCCTCAAACCTTTCGACGGCGGCGGGTGGAAGCACGTCTCGCGCGTCAACTCGCTTGAAGAGTTGATCACTGTCTACGACCAGACGGGCACGCTCTGCATGGTGCTGCAAGAGTTCATCCCGTTCGACAAGTTCGTCCGCTGCTACTGCATAGGGCAGCAGGAAGTGATGATCATGCCCTACGATCCGACCAAGCCGTACCTTTCCGGCGAGCAGTATCGACACGATCCGAACTACCTGTCGCCCGAACTGGCCGAGCGTGTCGCTCAAGACGTGCGCACGCTCTGCCGCGCGCTCGGTTACGACATCAACACGGTGGAGTTCGCCATCCGCGATGAGGTCCCGTATGCCATCGACTTCATGAATCCGGCGCC
>CAKZOF010000443.1 GCA_937135995.1 uncultured Pyrinomonas sp. | reverse complement strand
ATTCGCCTCTTCGTGCTCTGCCGATGGACTCATGATCTCCAACGTTCCGCGATCATAGAAGAAACGAGGGCTGCTCGCCTCCGCATGATCGGCCATCAGACGTTCGTATGCTTCCCAGCTAACGTCATGAAGAACAACGCGCTGTTCGGCCGAAGTTATTACCGATTTCATCTTGGCCTCCGCTTTTGCGGGCGTTTCCTCGTTGCGTGATCAAGGCCGATTCGCCGACCGGATGCGTTCTCATGGTCTGCGAGAACGCGCCCATTCACGTAGCGTCCGCAACCAAACGAGCCGTTCCATCCTCTCGCTTTCGGCCAGAAAACCTTCGACTGCTTTGGACGTCAATCCGGACAACGTCGCGCTCTCGGCGATCTCCACATATTCTCGCCCGTGAAGCGAGAAGAACTGCGCGCGCTCGCCATCGTAACGCCAGACCTCGGGAACTCCCAACACGGCAAACGTCGCCATCTTGTCGATGGACGAGCGCGTGATGTCGATCTCGATCACCAGATCGGGCGGCGGATCTGTCATCAGATCGATCTCTTCTTTGCCGCGCACGCGCGGCTCGTTGGCGAAGTAGAAGCAGGCATCCGGCTCGAAACCGCGCGCTAGATCTTCGCGGCGAAAGGTCGTTGAGCCAAAGCCGCGATGGTTTAAACCAAACTCTTCTGCGATCACGGCGATCAGCATGGTGACAGCATCTTTCAACTGCTCGTGCTTGGCCGATGGACTCATGATCTCCAACGTTCCGCGATCATAGAAGAAACGAGGGCTGCTCGCTTCGGCATGATCGCGAAGCAACCTTTCATACGCCTCCCAACTGACGTTGCGCAGAACCACGCGCTGTTCGGCTGGCGTCGTTGCCGCAGTCATACTCGCGAGACCTCTTCCTTGTTCGAGCGTGCCGTTGGATTCATCTTCCTTTCCATTTTGCGTGCTCTTTGAGCCAACAACGGTCCATGACGACGAGCAATCCGGCGGCGCGAGCGCGCTCCGCCGCCGCATAGTCGATCACGCCCTCCTGCAACCAGACGGCCTTGGCGCCGATCCGGATCGCCTCGTCCACTGCTTTTCCAGCCTCTTCCGACCGGCGAAAGATGTCCACCAGCTCGATCTTTTCAGGCACATCGCGCAACGAAGCGTAAGACCGTTCACCCAAAACCTCATGCTCGTTCGGGTTGACCGGAATAATGCGGTAACCGTTGCGCTTCATGTAGCTGGCGACGCCGTGCGACGGACGCCAAGGATTTGACGACAACCCAACGACGGCAATCGTGCGACACTCACGGAGAATACGTTCGATCGTTTCGCGGTCGTTGATCTTCATTTCGCCTTTCATCGCGCGTGCGTCGAATGGACGACCTGCGAATGCAGTTCTTGCAAAGAGATGATGGAAGCCTCTTCGCGCCCGCGCGAGGCGATCGCTTCTACCAGCGCTTGCGCTCCGGTCATCGTCGTCACACACGGGACATTGTACTGCAACGCGGCGCGCCGGATCGCTTGCTCGTCGTAGTGCGAAGCGCGTCCGAGCGGCGTATTGATGATGAGCGCGATCGCGCCGCGCTTGATGTAATCGACGATGTTCGGGCGGCCCTCGTTGACTTTGAAGACAGTTTCGACTTCGAGTCCGACTTCGCGCAACCGCGCTGCCGTTCCAACGGTCGCCATCAGGCTAAATCCCAGTCGTCTCAACCTGCGCGCGAGCACCACCGCTTGGCCTTTATCGGCATCGTTGACGCTGATAAAGGCGGTGCCGCCGATCGGCAGCTTCAGCCCCGTGGCGAGCATCGCTTTCGCGTAAGCCTCGCCGAACGTCTGCCCGATGCCCATCACCTCGCCCGTCGAATGCATCTCCGGCCCGAGGATCGGATCGACGCCCGGGAATTTGTTGAACGGGAAGACGGGCGATTTGATGAAGAAACGGCTGACCGTCAAATCTTCCGGAAGATCGAAATCTTTGAGCGGCTTTCCGGCCATCACGAGCGCTGCAATGCGCGCTAGCGGCACGCCTGTCGCTTTGGAGACGAAGGGCACGGTGCGCGACGCGCGCGGATTGACCTCAAGCACATAGACGCGATCATCCTTGACGGCATACTGCACGTTCATCAACCCGCGGACGCCGAGCGCGCGCGCCAGCAGCCGCGTGTAGTGGCGAATCGTCTCGAGATGTTCCGGTTCGATCTTGACGGGCGGCAGCACGCACGATGAATCGCCCGAATGGATCCCAGCTTCTTCGATGTGCTCTTGAATCCCAGCGATGACGCAAGCGGTTTCGTCGGCGATCGCATCAACATCGAACTCCGCTGCGCGCTCAAGAAACTTATCGATCAAGACGGGCTTTTCCGGCGAAGCGTCGACGGCCGTTCGCATGTATTCGTCCAAGCTCTTCTCGTCGTAAACGATCGCCATCGCGCGCCCGCCGAGAACGTAGCTCGGGCGCACGAGCACCGGATAACCTATCTGCGCGGCGATCGCTTTCGCTTCCTCGCTCGACGTGGCCGTGCCGTTTTCGGGTTGCGGGATGCCGAGCTCACGAAGCAACGCGCCGAAACGTTTGCGATCCTCCGCCAGATCGATCGAATCGGGCGACGTGCCGATGATCGGCGCGCCCGCTTCAGCTAAACGCACGGCCAGATTGAGCGGCGTCTGCCCGCCGAGCTGCATCGCCCGCTGGAGCGTCTCGAACTGCCGCAGGATCTGAATCAACCTCACGCCCGCTTCAGCGGCGGAAACGTTGGAAGCTTCCACTTTGCCCTGATAAACACCAGGTTGCGCTGCCCTCAGGCCAGGCACAGCGCGCCGGTCCAGCACGAAATATACGCCTTCTTTCCTGGATGTTTGGTCGAGCTCCGCTTCCACCAGCCGCAGCCTTCCCAGCGGCGTCCCGTTCTGCGTCACATTTCCTTCCTTGTCCACCTCCACCGGCAGGGATGGATCGGCCCGGATCCTTCGCGGTTCGACGGTTACGAACTCGTGGCCCTCCGGGGTCACCAACCGGCCGTCTCTGGCGACGTGCAGGCGGCCGGCACGCGTCAGCAGGAATCCAGCCGCCCCTTCGAGCAGGAAATAGCCGCTTCCGGACAACGCCAGATCGGCGGGATTTGCGGTTTCCTGCAACATGCCCTGCCGGGGATCGGTCCTGTGGCGTTCCAGCACGGGGGCGTATACCTGCGCGGATCCCGTTCCTGACAGAGCTGCCTCCAGACTCTCGTCCCCGAGG
>CAKZOF010000442.1 GCA_937135995.1 uncultured Pyrinomonas sp. | reverse complement strand
ATTTTCTCGACAGGATTTCTCAACCCCTGGAGTGTGGATAAACGTCTATAGAAGGGGGAACTATAAGCCGAGACCTGCCTTGGAGACGATGTCAGCGATGCTATATCCGATCTGCAAGACGACTTCGCTGGTCGAGCCGGACAGTCCGGCCACCGGAGCTAGATAAGCGATCGGATAGAAAATCCATGAGACCACCGTCAGCCACCGTGCGCCAGCGACAAGGTCTCTGACTCGTTCGGGTTGTCTTTCCACTGCGGCACTCAGTTGAGCGAAGAGCGTGTAGACAATGAAGAGGAAAGGCACCATCGCCACCGCCCACCACAACCACTTCGTGCTGGCAGCAGTGGCGATCTCACCCGGATACCCGAGGACGATCATCAGGATCGCGGCGACGATCAGCTTCACTTGCAGTGGCCGCCCGACGTTGCGCGGCAAGTTTAGCACCGCGACCAGTTCCGTTAACAGTAACGGAACTGTCAGAAGCCAGTCCACATAGCGGTAAGCTGGATTGAAGGGCTTGCCGGTCGGCACGTAGGCCCCGCCTTGCAACGTGTAAGCCCCATTCCAGCTCAGAAAGATTTGGACGTAGTGGTAACAGGCGATGGCGACCACCAGACCAGAGATGTAAACGCCGAGCCTGTATCGCGATTCTACCGTCTGAGCGGCGAGAAAGAAGAAGAGCGCCGCCGCTCCCATGGTCGCGATCGTGAAGGACAGGATGTTGAACACGATACTGTATTCAGTCATCGTCAAGGTTGGGAGTTGCATCTTCATGACCTCCTAGGGATGAGCTGCGAAAGCTACCCGCTTGCACGGCGACCAACGTGCGAGGTCGCAGGTCGCCCGTTGTTTCAAACGCGCCTCTCGCCCCTGCTGCTCGTGTCGACTGCGCGTTTTGCTCTTTTTCTTCGGCGAGCAGATCTCCCGGCGCTCCTTCATCACCCTCGCCGTTCGCCCAGAGCGCGCGTTCGGCCCACGCGATCAATGCCGCGTGAGGGACGGCGAGGGCCGACAGCAACATCAAGTAAGCCGCAACGGGTTGCGCCAAAATCCAAACTCCGCTGCCAAGCCAGAAGAGCGGCAGAAAGATCGCCAACGTCAACGCTGTTGCCGCGAACCAGCGACGGTGAAAGCGCCAAGCCGTGCGCCATGCGCCGACGAATTCGCCGGAGCGTATTTGCAGCCGCAAGATGTGCCGCCATGAGTGGACGCCGATGAAATAGAAAGCCAACGCGAGAAGCGGAGTGGTTGCCCAAAAGGCAAAGAGCAGCAGTGCGATCTCGATCCATCGCAGTGCCAGCGAGTTTGATGGGACGACCAATGGCGTACGCCCTACAGCGGGGCTCTTGGCGCGTCGGCTCGCGATGCTGCTCGCTGCGACGAGGCCGAGCGCGACGAGCAACAGTGGACCGGCGAGAAACTGAAGCGTCGTGATGGTTCGCTCCGCACGAGCGGTGTCGTCCCCGCTGAGCAACACAGAGAGAACGGAGCCCGCTTCGGTCGGATGGAAGCAGACGGGTGCCATGACGATCAAAAGCCCGCGGCCGATGGCTTCGAGCGGCCACGATCTTTCCGCTTCGCGCGACCAGATAGCGTCACCCTCGCCGAAATGCCACGCCGACACAGCGAGAAAGAGGATCAGCGCGACCGAGGACGAAAAGGCCCAAAGAGCTAACACCACCAAAGCGAGACCCAGATAGGCCAGCACCGCCCAGACGAACGACGTACGTTTTGCTTGTGTTCGCTTGAGCACTTGCAGGTCGCTCGCTCCGTGCGGTAAGCCGAAAAGGAGCGCGCTCAACAGGAGCAACCACACGCCGACGCGGTTTGCTCTCGTGCCGAGAAGAAGGTCGCACAACGGCGCCGCACACAGGCTCGCCCACGGCACGTAGAAAGCGCTCTTGGCCGCTGCCGACCGCAAAAGGGGCAAAGCGCCGGACGCCTCCGCGCTAGACTTTGGCTTTGCTCGGACTTCTGTGCACGACATCATCGATCGAGACCAACCGGTCGAAGAGCGTGTCGAACAACGTTCGAAGGAACGGTCGTTTGGGAAGCGCCGCGACTACGCGAAGATCATCTTCCAGCGTGCTTTCGTCGCGCATGAATCTGATCAGGGCGTCGACTTCCGTCCGTTCGAACAGTTGAACGAAGAAACGCGGCGCTTCCTCGATGTGATGTGCTAGGGTTCGCAGAAAAAGTTCGTCGAAAAGGTGGTACTTCAACGGCCATGCTCGGCAGGGAACCGATTCTCGGCGGACGACGGCCCGGGCGATGCTGCGCGTTTGACGCTGAATGCGATGAAAAGCGTACCCGCTGGAAGGTCGCGCGCATCCGCCTGCGACGCCGATCGCGTGGACGTTCCTTGTTCGCTGCGGCTTGATCGGGTACATCGGAAGGACGCCCGTCTCTTCCCGCATGACCGCGAAATCCTTTTCGCATTTGCGTCGAATGTAGTTCGTCAGGCTCGCTTCATGAAACTCGCGCGTGGTCGGCCCCAATGCAAAGCACGTGCTTTCAATCAGCGCGCAGTCAGTCGAGTAAGGAAGCACGTAGATGAAATGCAAAAAGTCGGCGGAAGAGGGCTGGAAGTCCATGAGCGTCACCGTCTTTGGGTCGAAGGTCGGTTGCGGCACGCGAACGACCCAGCCGACGAAATCTTGTCTGAAGAGCGCTCCGGTCGAAGCAGTTTGAAATCGCGGGCTTGCACGATGACGGGCATCGAAGACCAGGCGCGCGCGCCACTCGTGCTTGGTCGTCGAAACGTGCACGCCTTCTTTTTGCGGTTCGACCTTGACGACGCGTTCGCCGCGAAAGAGACGGACTTTGCCTCCATTCTCGCGCATCCAAGCCGCGTGGAAGTGGTCGAAGAAGCGCGGCGCGTAGATCTCTCTGTAAACGTAGCGCGCCGAGGATTTGACGACCGTGTTTTGTGAGTCGCCGACCATCCATCTTGGCCACTCGCGTTGCGCAAGGTGCGAAAGGTCATCCTCTCGGTCGCTCCAAGAGCACCAGCGCTGTTCCTGTGCGAAAGAGGTTCGAGCATCGCATAGCGTTATTTCGCCGTCGAAGCCTTCTTCTTTCAAATAGTGGGCGAGCAGCGTGCCAGCACATCCGGCACCCAAGATCAGTATGTCGGTCGCTTTCATCTCTGGCGCTCCGTGCACCCTCTGGTCGTTGTGCGCGAACGATAGACTGCCACCTTCCGTTCGTGGTCTTCCCC
>CAKZOF010000441.1 GCA_937135995.1 uncultured Pyrinomonas sp. | reverse complement strand
ATGCCGACCGTCGAGGGCAGACCGCAATCGAGAAAGCTCGCCGTCGCAATGGCGCCGTGATCGCTCATGTTGAGCGTGTCGCGCAAGCAGGCGACGCCCGACAACTTGCCCGCCGCGACACGCAATCCGGCGCGCGTCGCCTGCTTGATCAACTCCGTAGCCGCGTAAGTTTTGCCGCTGTTCATGCACGCGCCAGCGATGAGAACAAGCGGCGCGCTCGTTTCCAAACGTTCGCATGGCGCAAGCGCTGCATCGGCGATGTTGCGCGCCGCTCCCTGCTCGTCGCACACTGTGCCGACGATCTCGACCTGAATGGCATCGCCGAGGCTCGAGTGGTGCCCCGTACACAACCCAATAACGCCGCCCATGTTGAGCAGATGGAGGCGGTCTCCGGCGGCCACCTCGCGCGGCACGTCGCCGACGAACCCTTTGAGCGCTCGCCGGCTCCCCAAAGCGCCGACCAGCACGTCGCCCGGATTGATCTTGGCGAGCCGTCCCGTCGGAAGCTCTAGTTGATTGTAGGTCGCGCTGTCGCTCAGCGCGCGCGCGACCACTACGTCGCCCGCGCGCGCGATGCGCCGCGCCGTCGTAACCCACAAACTCTTCGGTAGATCGAGCCGCGAAGTCACGGAACCGATCTTGTCTACGTTGACGCGAACCACCTGTTGGCCCATCGACTCGTCCCTTTCCCTCAAAGATCAATCTCGTATTCGCTGCGAGTAGCAAGCTCGTCCGTGGCGAACAAATCGACTTATCTTTCCCCTCAAGATCAGTCTCGCAGACGAGCCAGCGTGCGCAACCTAAGTGCATTCAATTTGATGAACCCTTCGGCATCGCGCTGGTTGTAGATCTCGTCGGCTTCGAACGTCGCTAACTTCTCACTGTAAAGAGACCGCGGGGCGCGCCGCCCGGCGACGACGACGTTGCCGCGATAGAGCTTCAACCGGACTTCGCCCGTCACGTCGCGCTGCGTCTCATCGATGGTGCGCCTGATCAGTTCCATTTCCGGTGAGAACCAGAAGCCGTAGTAGACCAACTCGGCGAACTTCAAGCTCAACTGATCGCGCAGCCGGAGCACTTCCCGGTCCAGCGTGATCGATTCCAGCGCGCGGTGGGCCACATGGAGGATGGTCACGCCCG
>CAKZOF010000440.1 GCA_937135995.1 uncultured Pyrinomonas sp. | reverse complement strand
CGACTTGAGCGCAACCAACGTCAACTACGACAGCGAAGGACAGGTCACGGGTCGTTCTTCGATCAAGCGGAACGCAGTCTTCATCGGCGGCGGCGCGGCAACTGGCGCGGTCATCGGCGCAGCCTCGGGCGGAGGCAAGGGTGCTGGCATCGGCGCGGGCATCGGCGCTGGACTCGGAGTGGCTGGCTCGCTCCTTTCCAAAGGTCAAGAAGCAGTGGTCAAGTCCGGCACGGAGTTCGGCGTGATCCTGAACCGCAGCATCTCGTTGCCGGCCTACCGCTAAAGTTCCAAGCCATCGGCGACCCCGCACGGGGCGTCGAGACGGGGAGCCCGCACGTGGAGGGGAGAGCGCGGGCGGGCTTCCAACCAAAGCTTCAGCCGTTCCAGCCAGAGCGTAAGCGGACGGCGCAAACGGAATCGGTCGCCCCGGTAGCAACGTAAGCGAGCGACCGTTCAAAGCGGGATCCGTTGTGATGGGGAGAGCGCAGCGGATCTCGCTTCAACAAGATCTCGCCTCCTAGGCGAGGGCAACGGGAAGAGCGCGGCGAAAGGGGGAGAGCGTCGCGCTCTTTTCGTGTTTCGCGTTTTTCATCACGCGCCGGGATCGCTCATGATGACCGCGCATCCGCAATCGGAGCGGCGCCCTCTTTTTCCTGCTCTGCTCGATCCATTTGATGGCGAGTCTTTAGATATAGCGATTTTGTTGTTTCGGAGAAGTCGCTAGATGCTGCCGTCCTTTGCGAGCTTTGCTTGATCCACTTGAGGCGAGGTCAAGGCGCGCAACGGCGACCGCAACGCTCGTTTCGTCCCACGCGGAACGCACTTGGAACGATTCGAAAGGTTCGGTTGCGGCGCAACGAGCACTCCTTCGAACGGCGCTCTGCGTATTGGATCTAAAATCAAAGTCGGCTTCGTCTCGTCTCCCGCGCCGACGAGACGAAGCCGATTCAACCGGCATGCCGGCGTCGTAGTTTGATGATTTCATTCGTTGCGCGGATCGACCAGTTGATTGATGCGTTTCGAGATGCGATCGAGAGGTTCCAGTTTGACCTCCTCTCCACGCCAAGACTTGATAACCAGTGCAGCGAGGAAGACCAGAGTCGCGACTTGGTAGGCCAACCAAGCGATATTCACCAGCAGGACCGAGAGATCGCCTAAAGTCAAATCGGCGAGAAAGCGCGAGAAACGAAAGAGCAATCCACCGGCCAGCAAGGCGATGTGCAACGCGAGCGCTTGCGCAGCGTTGAGGCGCACGCGCGCTTCCCTTCGCGGCGCGAGAAAGAGTTCCAAAATGGCGAAAGCGGCGCCGATGTAGAACGGAACGTAAGGCAGCGCCATCGCGATGTTCTCGGCGACTCCCAAACCGGCGACGCGCCGGCGGAGCGAAGCAGGCGCGGCAGCAGCGCCGATGGGCGTGGTCGCGAATGGCTGCGGCGGCGGTGTCGAAGCAGGCGTCACCGGAGAACCGCCAGCGGGAAATTCGACGTAACGCCGCGTTGCGGCCTCGGCCTCTGCGTCGTCGGTGGCCCCTCCCCAGACCTTTTCCGTTTGCCGCGCGTAATCCGGCTCGAGCGGATCGGTGTCGTACTTGCTTTTTTTGTCCATCGTCTCGATCTTCACTCTCGATTCTACGAAAAAGCGGGCCGTCGGGTTCCACTCCCCTTTTCTTTCAGCCTTCGAGGATAACGAAGGGAGCCGGCTCCCAGCGCCCTTGGTCTTCGAAGAGACGAAATGCGCGCAACACCGTCTCGTCGCCGCTGAAACCGATGATGAAATAGACCGCGCGCGGGTAGTAGGCCAATCGCACGTCCGTCTCCGACGGCACGGGCTCAGCGGAGCGCGGGTGCGAATGATATATGCCGAGCAGGGCTTCGCCCTTGGCGCGCATGCGTCTCTGTGCGGCGAAGAGATCTTCGGGGGCGGCCTCGTAAGCCACAGCCGGATCGGCAGCGACGTTGCGCAAAGGGTAGATGCTCGTCGCGCGCCCGTCCTTTCCAGCCACCAATCCGCAACATTCTTGGGGCCAAGCTGCGCGCGCGTGGCGAGTCATCTCCTCTACCTGCTCGCGTCTCAGATGAATGACGGCAGAAAGAGGTTCAACGTCGTCGGCGGCCAGAGTCTGTTTTGGTTCCACGCCACTCAACTCATTCGCACGATGATCGCGACGTCGCATGCTGCTACCCGTAGCCTCTATTCGCGCACCACTCGAATATGCAACTCGTCGAGCAGGCGCGGATCCACTTCGCTCGGCGCATCGATCATCAGATCAACGGCCGAGGCCGTCTTCGGGAAAGCGATCACGTCGCGAATGTTGTCGGTCCCGACCAGAAGCATCATCAACCGATCGATGCCGGGCGCGATTCCGCCGTGCGGTGGCGTGCCGTATTCGAGCGCGTCCAAAAAGAAACCGAACCGCCGTCGCGCTTCGTCTTCCGTCAACCCCAAGGCTTTGAAGATCAGCCGCTGGACGTCGCGCCGATGGATGCGGATCGAACCGCTGGCCAATTCGACGCCGTTGATCACGGGGTCGTAAGCTTTGGCGCGCAACCGCCCGAGCAGGGCGGTTTCGCCGCCTTCCACGGCGCGTTCGAGCAGGGGCAGATCCTCATCGATGGGCGAAGTGAACGGATGATGCATCGCGTAATAACGCCCATCCTCCTCGTTGTACTCGAACATTGGAAAATCGACGACCCACAAGGGCGCGAACCTCGATGCATCGATTAGCCCTTCGCGGCGGGCCACTTCTTCGCGCAATGCACCCAAACTCGCGGCGACCGTCTTCGCCGGGCCAGCGACGATCAGCACCGCATCGCCTCGCTCCGCTTTGGCGGCCTCGGCCAACCGCTTCACGCCCTCTTCGCCCAAAGCCCTGAGCAGCGAGGATGAAATCTCGTCGCCGAGCTTGATCCACGCGAGCGCCGAAGCTCCGTAGCGCTTGACGAACTGCTGAAGCTCATCCAGCGTCTTGCGCGAGTAACCGGCTCCGCCGCTGACGACGATGCCCTTGATCTCCCCTCCCTCTTCGAGAACCGCAGCGAAGGGCGCAAACGTTGTCCCTTCGACGGCGCTTCGCAGATCGCGCAACTCCATGCCGAAACGCAGGTCCGGCTTGTCAGTGCCGAAGCGCTGGACCACTTCGGCGTACGGCAGACGCGGGAACGGCACGGGAAGCTCGACGTCGATGAGCTGAAAGACGCGCTGGAACAGACCTTCGATCAAGCGGTAGATGTCTTCCGGCGTGATGAAGCTCATCTCGATGTCGAGTTGTGTGAATTCAGGTTGCCGGTCGGCACGCAAATCCTCGTCGCGGAAACAACGCGCGATCTGATAGTACTTGTCCAATCCGGCGATCATGCAGAGCTGCTTGAAGAGCTGCGGCGATTGCGGGAGCGCATAGAACTTTCCCGGATGTAGGCGCGAAGGCACGATGTAGTCGCGCGCTCCTTCCGGCGTCGATTTGATCAAAATGGGTGTTTCAATCTCCGTGAACCCTTGTTCGTCCATGTAACGCCTGATCTCGGCGATCACGCGATGGCGCAAGCGCAAATTCGCCTGCAACTGCGCGCGGCGCAAATCCAAATACCTGTATCGCAGTCGCAACTCCTCGCTCGCCAGAGGTTCGTTGGGCGCCGGCTCGATCTGAAACGGCGGCGTGCGCGCGTCGTTCAAGATGCGTATCTCGTCGGCGTGCAACTCGACGTCGCCGGTCGCAATCTTCGGATTTCGCTGCGACGGCGCGCGCGCCACCACCGGTCCGCGCACGGCGATGACGTACTCGTTGCGCACGTCTTTGGCGCGCGCATGCGCGTCGGGCGCTTTTTCCGCATCGCAGACGATCTGCGTGATGCCTTCGCGATCGCGCAGATCGATGAAGGTGAGCGGCCCGAAATCGCGTCGCCGCGCGACCCAGCCCATCAACGTCGCCGTCCGACCGACGTGCTCAAGACGCAACTCACCGCATGAGTGCGTGCGTTTCCAATCTCCTAGGTTGTCGAGCATAGTTGGTTGTTTCTCTGTTCTCGCAGCAGGAACGTTGTTTTGGCGAACCGATCATCCACGCGCTGAGCCGACTCCACCAGCATCGCAAAGGTGTTTTCCAATCGCACCGTTCCATCTTCGCCGCCTATCCGCGCCCCCTGTGACCGCGTCACCGATTCAACCGGCGGGATCAGCATGCTCGTGGCGACCGAACAGCCCGACGTTACACCACTTCTGGTCATCGCGCCAAAGATTCTTTGATGGCCGTCGCCAACGCTTCGCGGTGCACGGCGCGTTGTTCGCCCGAGCGCATGTCTTTGAGCGCGACTTCGCCGCGCGCGCGCTCGTCTGGCCCGGCGACGACGACGAATGGGATGCCACGCGCTGCGGCATATTTGAACTGCTTCGCCAACTTGTGCGTTTCAGGATAGACATCGACGCGTAATCCAGCGCGTCGCAAAGCGCGAGCGAGCGCAAGCGACTCGCCCGCTCCAGCCGCGTCCCACACCGTCACCATCACGTCCACCGGCGCACGTTCAAGGTCTGGCGGGAACATGCCGCGCTCGGTCATGACGACGATGATCCGTTCCAAGCCGAGCGAGAATCCGCAAGCGGGCACGTCGCGCCCAAGAAACATGCCGATCAGGTTGTCGTAACGACCACCACCGCCCAAGCTTCCGGCCAGATCGGACACGTTGATCTCCATGATCGCGCCAGTGTAGTAGGACAATCCGCGCGCAAGGCTTGGATCGAGTTTGAGCCGCGCGCCGATCCCAGCCTCTTCCGCATAGTCGAGTATTTGTCTCAACTCCTCTACGCCGCGCGCGCCGCTTTCATGATCCCCGATGAATTCGAGCAGGCGCCCGAGCACAGCGCGGTTCGATGCAGCTTGCGGCGGGCAGCTTTCATCCCCGACGAACTCCGCCGCGCGTTCGACTTCGGCCGCCTCGCGAAAGAAATTCAGCAGCCGCTGTGCGGCTTCAGCAGAGATGGCCCGTTCGGCCAATTCCGCCCGCACGCCTTCGACACCGATCTTGTCGAGTTTGTCGAGCGCCACCAACGCCGCTTCATGTTGCGCGCGCTCGACGCCAGCGCGATCAAGCAAACCACCGAGCGCTTGGCGGTGGTTTAAACGGATGATGAAATCGCTGAACCCGAGTTTTTCGAGCGCGTCGCTGGCTGCGGCGCACAATTCCGTCTCGACGATCATCGAGCGCGACCCCGTCACATCCACGTCGCACTGGTAGAACTCACGAAAACGACCGCGCGCTGGACGATCCGCTCGCCACACGGGTTGAATCTGGTAACGCTTGAAAAAGGGCGGGAGCTGATGCTGATACTCAGCGACGACGCGCGCCAGCGGCACCGTCAAATCGTACCGCAGAGCAAGATCGGCCTCGCCCGACTTTTCGTGCTCGCCGCGCTTTAGGATCTTGAAGATGAGCCGATTCCCTTCCTCACCGTATTTACCGAGCAGCGTCTCGATGTTCTCGACGGCTGGCGTCTCCAGCGGCTCGAACCCGTAGCTTTCATACACTTCGCGGATGATGCGGATGACATACTCGCGCCGCCGCACCTCGAGCGGTAGAAAATCGCGCATTCCGCGCGCTGGTTGTGTTCTGCTCGCCATAAGTTGCTCTCTTGGGTTCGCGAAGAGAATAGTGGGACCTTCGGCAACGAACGTCAAGCGCGTCCTGCTCGCAAACAACCCGCGCCGCCCGGTCGAAGGCCGAATCCTTCGCTCGCCTCGGCTATCCGCCGCAGGTTGCCACCGTGGTGCACCAACCATCGCTGGCAGATTGCGCCAACGCATTCGGGTCCAACGCTTTCCGCTGCTCATCAGAGAGCGTGCCGTTCGCCCCTGTAAATCTTGGCGTACTCGACGTAGTTTCGCCAGTAGCGTTCGAGCCGCGCGATCTCTTCCGCTTGGAGCGGGCGCACGACGCGCGCCGGGGCGCCCATGACAAGCGAGCGTGGCGGGACGACGGTCCCCGGCGTGACGAGGGCACCGGCGGCGACCAGCGATTCCGCCCCGATGAGCGCGCCATCGAGCACGATAGTGCCGATGCCAATCAAACAGCCGCGTTCGATGCGGCAACCGTGGACCATCGCGCCATGTCCGATGGTCACTTCGTCTTCGATGACCGTCGGATGCACGCTGCGTGTTACGTGAATCACCGCGCCATCCTGTACGTTGGCGCGCGCCCCGATGCGCACCGAATTGACATCGCCGCGAACGACGACGCGAAACCAAACGGAAGATTCCTCGCCGATTTCGACGTCGCCGATAATGTCGGCGCTGCTGGCGATGAACGCGCTCGGATGAATGCGCGGTTCTTTGTCGAGAAAAGGTCCGATCATGAGAGCGGCTCTTCCACTGACTGGAGCTTGCTCGTTTTCTTGCGCCGTCAGACGCGCGAGTAGGTCAAACCAGTCTGGTTCTGATATTTGCCAGCGCGGTCATCATAGCTCGTCTCGCACTCCTCGTCGGCCTCGAAGAAAAGGACCTGTCCGATGCCCTCGTTGACGTACACGCGCAGCGGAAGATTGGCGAGGTTGGCAATCTCGATCACCAGTCGCCCGCGCCACCCGGCTTCGAGCGGCGTCGTGTTGACCAGCAATCCGGCACGCGCGTAGGTTGATTTGCCCATGCATATTCCCGTCACGTTGCGCGGCAGATTGAAGGTCTCGACCGACACGCCGAGGCCGTAGGAATGCGGAGGCAGTAGATAGTAGCGAGAGCCGTCCTCGGCGCGCCGCAACGGGGGTTCAATCAGAGACTCTTCGTCGAATCTCTTGGGATCGATTTCGCGTCCGTGTATCGGCGAAAAGACGCGGAACCCGTCGTCCGCAAGACGCATGTCGTAGCCGTACGAAGAGGCTCCGCAGGAGATGATTCGGCGACCTTCCACTTCGCGCAACAGTCGCGCATCAAAAGGATCGATTAGCTTGACGGCTTCGACCATGCGACGGATCCAGCGGTCGGACTTGATGCTCATGCTCCAGAGGCTCTCCTTCATGGGAAAGTTTCGCTAGGGAATCGTGCAGCATAATGCCAGCCGCACAGGTTAGTCCAGTCTCGACGGGTCCCCATCGCTCTTTTTGCCAAACGAAGGCGCGCACCTCGACGCGGCGGAGCAATAGAGAGTCGAAATGAAGAAGGGACATCGCTCTTTTTGCCAAACGAAGGCGCGCACCTCGACGCTTCGCTCAAGGCGGTTTGACTAAAGACGATTGTGCGTCGGGAAGAGTGCTCTCGCGACGCGCTCGCCCTGCTGGATTTAGCTAGCGGCGCGGCCGAGCGCGTCGGCATGTCTGAACGAAAGCGATCTAGCGAAGGTCAGCCGAACGATTTTGCGACGTGCGGCGCGTCGCTTGCCGTTCGACTATGCGCAGCGTCCCATCGCCGACGGTGAAGGCGAGCACGGCTCCGCCAGCTCCAAATCGGAACAAAAACGCACGTCCATCGGGTGTGACCTTTTTGACGAAGCGATTGGCTTCATCGAGGATGCGACCAGTGCGAAGCACGGACAGACGTAGATCGGCGTTCAATCCGGCGGGCAATTCCACGGTCAATTCGCCGGAGGCGAGATTGACGCTCGCTCCGCGCCCGCGCCAACTCGGCGATGCTAAACGAACGTTGACCTTGCCGCGGCCGATGACGGCCTCGACATCGCCACCCGATAGTTCCAGTGTCGCGTCTGTTTCCGCTGCGTTCAACTTGATGTTTCCTTCGACGCCGCCAAGGCGCAATGCGCCTCGCCCGATGTAGATTTCAAGGTCGGTCTGCGGCGGCACGCGAACGAGATAATCGACCTTCCACTGCGCATCGAGCAAACGACGCGGGAAATCGGGCGCGAGGCGTTTGAGCGTGCGCCGGTCGTGCGTGCCGGTGGTGAAAATGCGCAGGCGATTCGGCTCTTCGTCCAAGGCGAAACCGGTCACCCGCGCAAGTAGCGCGAGATCCTCTTCGCTGTTCGCGCGCAACTCTGTCTCCGCGGTGATCTCGACTTCAGCGCGCGACCAAGACTCCACCGTAACCGATCCTCGCGGCGATCCGAACAGGCTGATGGTGCCGCCGTAGGGGAAACGGCGCGTCTCGCGCCGCGTCGTCGTTTGCACGAGATCGCCACCGGCATCGGGCCGTCGTGTTTGGTGCGGTGTCTGTTGTGCGCTGGCGGTGGCGGCGCCCCAGGAATGAGTGAGCAGCAGCGAAGAGACGAGGGCGAGACGCGCTATCGAACGCATGATGTGGTAGTTCCCTCAGCGTCGCGTGAAGATAATCGGGCCGCCCTGATTGAAGACGTTGAGCAACGCGCGTCCGTCGCCCGTCTTGCCGATCACCTTGCGATTACCACTCATGAAACTGAAGAGTCCCAAGCGAGCGAATTCACCGAGATTGATGTTGCGCGTCAACGGCGCCGTCGCGTTCAGGCGGAAAGCGGCATCGGCCGGAATACGGATGTTGATGTTGCCCTGCATGGAGGCGAGCGTGTAACTGCCGTTGGGCAACAGGTCGCCATCGAAGAGGATGTCGCCCATGGTGTTTTCGGCCATCAGCATGGCCGTGCTGATGTCGGTCAATTCGATGTCGCCCTCGGTGCTCACGCGCGCGCGCACCATCTGCCCGCGAATGCCGCGCACAGTGATGTCGCCCCGCTTGGTTTCAAGATCCACGCTGGCCGTCGTCGGGACGAAGATGAGGAAATTGACATCGCCGATTTCGCGCCCGCGATTCACTTGAACGACGTTGATGACGAACGCGCTTTCGCTCGTTTCCGGGATGATGCGCGCCGGTGGCGCTTCGGTGTTAGCTGTGACCTTGACTTCGTTGCGCCCCCAACCTTCGACCACGATGCGCCCCGATAGATTCACCACCTGCACGCGAACGCGCGGCGCAACGGTGAACGTACGCGCGTAGCGTTGCTGCGCTAAGGTCGTCGGCGCGACCATCATCAAACAGAGCACGGCGACCAACGGCCTGCTAAAACCTTTTCGGGCGAGATTCGAATCCGTCTTCATCGAGGAAACTTGTTCATCCCTCCGAGAACTTTCGCGCGCCTTCGGCCGAACACGAGATTCTTTGATGCGCGCGTCGCGCAAAACGATGGGCCCGGCGCTCACAGTTCCGAAAATTCGCGAAGCAGTTCCATCTTCTCGCGGAGCGCGACGTTGAGCATCTCCTCAGATACTTCGTCGTGCGGGTTGCGTTCGAGTTCGCGCAACGAGTTCTGCACCGCTTGGTCGATGACCTGCATGTTGCGATCGAACGCCTCGCGCATCTTCGGGTTCCAACGGACGCGCCGCTCGTTGACCCGCTGCTGCCAATACTCGATGGCCAGTTGTTGTTGGCGTAGGTAATCGTCGAGCGCGACGGGGCGCACGCTCGCCGCGTCGCTGCGCACGATGTCTGCTCGCGAAGCGGTCCCGCGCTGCAGGGCGTTGAGCGCCAGCGCAGTCACCAGCGAAACCACCACGATGATGGCCGCCATGGCTGCGCTCAGTTGCGGCAAAGAGAGCTGCCACTTCTTGTTCAG
>CAKZOF010000439.1 GCA_937135995.1 uncultured Pyrinomonas sp. | reverse complement strand
GCTATTCCGATTTCAGCCGTGGATTCTCGCCGCGCTTCAAATAGTGATCGACGACGAACAAGACATCGTCGCTGAAATAGCGATTGATGCGGCGCAGCGCGCGCACTGCATCTTGCGATGAAAGGCGCTTGTCGGCGATGTAGTCGGCGAGAAATCCGAAGATGCAGTCGCGCAGCAACTCCAACTCGCGCAGCAGCTCGCTCAACGAGTAGCCTTCCGCCGAACGCATGAAACCGTGCTTGGTCGCTGCGCGAATCTTCTCGAAGTCCAAATCTTCCTCTTGCGTCAGGAGATCGCAGATCTCCTCGATCATCTCTGGGATGTGATCTATCAGTTGTGAAAGAGTTAAATCCTCGTCCGATTCGATTTCTGGATTCCGTTTGACTCGTTGCACCCAATTGAGCGTGATCGCATCAACGTTGGCGCGCAACCCTTCGCACATCAGTTGTAAAGCGGTCGCGGTGCTCATGCCATCCCCTCCCTTTTTCGTCGGAAGGCAGCCCTCCTCGTCCTTGTTTGGCCTCCTCTTCACCGGAAGAAGATGCCCGGTTCCTCAAGAAGCGAGCGGGAAAGTTACCACATGCGCCCGCATTCAAACAAATCTAGGCTCGGCTTCGCTCCGCGGCGAGTTTTCACCGCACACTCTTTGGGCGAAACTTCGCCACTGCGTCCGCGCCGTTTCATTGGCTGAGTAGGCCCGCCGCTGAATCGTCGTGCTCCGGCAGTGGTGACGTCGCCGCCCGTTCGCACACCGCGGTTCTGGGTTGCAGTGCCATCAAGACGAGACCGACGATGTAGAGTGCGACGGCGAAGAAGGCGATGTAACCGGTAGCCGGGGCGAAGCGTTCCGCTTCCACCGTTCCGAGCGTCGCGCCCTCGAGAAGCGCGTTCGCGATGCGTTGGAGCCAACCGCCTTCGGGCGAGCCGAGGCTGGCGAGCAGCAGGTACTTGAGGAGAAAGGCGGTGCCGAACAGCACGGCGAGGCTGCGCAGCAACCGCCGCGCGTCGAACGGCGCGAACAGGTTGTTCCACAGCGTCCACAAGAGAAAGAAAGAGAGGAGCCAGTGGAAAAAACCGCGCTCGGGCAGCACGGCGTTGAAGGCTTGCGCTGAAGCGAAAAAGAGCGCCAGCAGCGTGAGGGCGTGCGAGAGGTTGGTTGCCAAGGAGAAATCGTAAGAGAACCAGTTGCGGAGTTCGAGCAAGCGCCCGCGGATGAAAAGAAGCAGAAGCAACGACGCGAGCAGAAGCGCGATGAGCGGCGGCGGGAGAAAGAGCACCGTCCGACTATCGCCCGCGATGCGCAACCCACCGAGCAGCGCGACGGTGAGATATGTGGTCGGAAGAAGCAACGCGCGCACGAGCGTCACGTTTCTCGCTAGCCGTTCGGTCTCATTTATCTCCACCCGACGCATCTTGCACCTCGGATGCAGCGGTCGGCGAATCGCTGGCTCCGACGAACCGTGTGCTGCATCGGCCCGTCACTCGTCCTCTTCGTCAGCTGCTCGGTCGTCGTCGAAAGGCAGGTCGGTGATGATCTGGACGCCGCGCGCAAGCGGCAAGCAGCTTAGAACTTGCACCCGTTCGATGCGCGTTCGTTCAGCCGACGCGTGCCATATTTTGATCCAAAAGGTGCGCGTGCGCCCGTGCACGGCAAAAGTCGCGCCGTCGTTCATCACAGGCACCGGTTCTGCCGTGGTCCCGGCGCGCAGCGCTTCGAGCAGTTCGGCGAGAAAAGGACGCCATTGCTCGAACTGCATGACGACGGCACCGTCGTCCACCTCGGCGGGCGGAAGTTCCACTTCTTCGCTCGCTTCGAGCAGCAAGCGCGATTCGGTCTGCTGATTTCGCTTTTTGAAAACGGCCATCGTCTTTCAACGTTGCAAGGACAGAGCAACTGTGTCGGGCGCGCGTCGGCGGTCTCGTTAGCACTTGAGATTCAAGCGCTTTTTGAGATGCGTTGCGAGTTCCGCAACCTTGACGCGCACCTGCTGCCACGTGTCGCGGTCGCGCACCGTAACGGCTTCGTCTTCCAGCGATTGATGGTCCACGGTGACGCAATAAGGCGTTCCGATCTCGTCCTGCCGCGCGTAGAGTTTGCCGATGCCCGCCGTATCGTCGTAGACGGCGCGCATCGACGGTTGCAGCATCTGCTTGATCTCTTTGGCCATGCGCACGATCTCCGGTTTGTTCTTGGCGAGCGGCAACACGGCCACTTTGACTGGCGCCAGCTCCGGATGGAGCTTGAGCACGATGCGCTTTTCGCCGCGCTCGCTCTCTTTCTCGGTGTAAGCGTCCATCAAGAAGGCGAGCACGGAACGGTTGACGCCCGCAGCCGGTTCGATCACGTACGGGTAGAAACGTTCGCGCGTCGTTTCGTCGAAATAGGATAGATCCTCGGTCGAATCGGGATTGAGGCGTTTGCCTTCGGCATCGACTGGCCCTTTGGAATGAGCGCGTAGGTCGAAGTCAGTCCGGTTAGCGATGCCCATCAGTTCATCCCACTGCCTCTCTTCCTGTTCGCGTTCGGGGAAGAAACGATACTGGATGTCCACCGTGCGCTTGGAGTAGTGGGCCAGTTCTTCGGGCGGCTGTTCGTAGAGGCGAAGGTTCTTCGGGGCCAAACCGAGGCTCGTATACCAGTTGAAGCACTGCTCGATCCAGTAATCATGCCAACGCTCATCTTCACCCGGGCGAACGAAATACTCCATCTCCATCTGTTCGAACTCGCGCGTGCGAAAGATGAAGTTGCCGGGCGTGACTTCGTTGCGAAAGGATTTGCCGATCTGCGCGATGCCGAACGGGAGCTTGCGCCGCGCCGTGCGCTGCACGTTCAAGAAGTTGATGAAGATGCCTTGCGCCGTTTCGGGCCGCAAGTAGGCGAGCGCTGACGGGTCGTCCTCGGCCGCCACCGGTCCGACCTGCGTGCGGAACATCAGGTTGAACGGGCGCGGTTCGGTCAGATCGGTGGAACCGCAGTTGGGACACTTGACGAGCTGCGCCGCAATCGCCTGTTCGATGGGCAGGCCCGAAGGGTTCTCTAGTTTGTCGGCGCGCAGGCGGCTTTTGCACTCGCGGCAATCGACCAGCGGATCGCTGAAGGTCTCTTCGTGGCCGGAATACTTCCAGACCAAACGATTCAGGATGATCGCAGAATCCAAGCCTTCGATGTCGTCACGCTCGTAAACCATCCAGCGCCACCACGCGCGCTTGACGTTGTTTGAGATCTCCACGCCGAGCGGTCCGTAGTCCCATGCGCTGGCCAGTCCGCCGTAGATCTCGGCGGACGGAAAGACGAAGCCGCGACGTTTTGCCAGTTGTGCGATGGTCTCGATGTTCGGTGCTGCCACCGGTTCTCTCCCCGAAAGGTGTCGTGAAAAGAGAAGTTTGAGTTGTTGGTTGCGCAAAAGTCAACTCTCTGCGGGGAAGATCCGTGCCCGGGCAGTGGTCGCCGCGCAAAGCGCCAGACTCCATCAAGCGCACGCGGCGCCCTCTGCCGCGAGGCGCTTCATCCAAATGGCACGCGCCGCGGTGGGACGATTTACTCTGGATCGGCGAAGACTCGCTCCGGCTCGCGCGTTGCGCCGCGCCGCGTAATGAGCCAGTAGACCGGAAGCCCGAGGGCGATCAACCCCAACCCGATGAACGAGCGCAGCGGCGCCGTCATCAACGTCGTCACGAGCAGCCATGCCGTGACGGCGAGAAAGAGCGTGGGCACCACCGGATAGCCCCACGCGCGGTAGGGGCGCGGCACGTCGGGCCGGCGTCGCCGGAGGACGAAGACAGCGCTGGTCGTCAGCCCGTAGAAGATCCACGAGCCGAAGATGACGTAATCGGTCAGAGCATCGAAAGATCCGGAGAGCGCCAGCAGACCGGCCCAGATGGCCTGCGCGATGAGCGCGCCCACAGGGACGCGGCTGTGTGCAGAGAGCTTGGCGAGACCTTGAAAGAAAAGTCCGTCGCGCGCCATCGCGAAAGGAACACGCGCGCCCGTCAAGATCGAGGTGTGCAGCGTACCGATGGACGAGGCCATCAACGCGGCGGCGATGAGTCCAGCCGCCAGCGGGCCGAGGAACCGACCGGTCACTTCGGTCGCCACCGATGAGTTAGGCGACACGCTCGCTACTTCCGTCGGCGTGAGCGCATAGAAGTAGGCCGCGTTGACGAAGACGTAGAGCAATATGATGAGGCTCGTTCCGCCGATGAGCGCGAGCGGAATGTTGCGTTGTGGGTTCTTGACCTCGCCGGCGACCAGCGTGACGTTGTTCCAGCCGTCGTAACCCCAGAGCGCGCCGAGCATAGCGGCGCTGAAACCGGCCAGACCGGCGCGCGCTGCCGGATCGACGCCTTGGCACGTGCCGCCCTCGTTGCTCATGGCGAAGTGGGCGAAGTCGCCCGGCGCGAAGAGAAACGCGCCCAGACCAACGCCGAGTACGAGCGCGATCTTGATCACCGTCAAAAGAGTCGCGACCCAGCCGCTGACCACCACCGCCGCGCAGTTGACGGCGGTCATCAACGCGATCGCGCCCAGTGCGACGAGTTGCACGCGCCCGAAAGAGAGCCTCCAGCCGAACAGATCCAACGCGAAGATTTCGCGGTCGAGCATGCCGCCGGTCAAAACGTTCAAGAAGATGGCGAAGGCGACGGCGACCGAGGCTTGCGAGCCGGTCTTGGCGATGAAGATCTGCATCCAGCCATAGAGAAAAGCTAAGCGCGACCCGTAGGATTCGCGCAGAAAGACATACTCGCCGCCAGCGCGCGGCATCATCGCCGCCAGTTCCGCGTAGGTGAGCGCTCCGGCCAAGCTGAGCAGTCCGGCGACGATCCACGCCGTCAGCACCATGCCGGGCGTGTCCACGTTGCACGTCATCACGCGCGCCTTCAAGAAGACGCCGGTGCCGATGACGTTGCCAACGACGATGGAGACGGCGGCGATCAGGCCGAGGCCGCGAACGAGCGTGATGGGCGTCGAATCGTGGTTCATCGAGGTTGCACGTTTTCGAGGTCGTGCCGCGACGAGTCTCGCCTCGGCTGGCGGACGCGGGCCGACGTCCGTTCATCACCATATCTCGTTCGCCAACAGGTCTTCGTACGAATCGCGTCGACGGACGAGTGCGCTCCGGCCATCGTCGCGCACCATGACGATGGCCGGCAACGGGCGTCCGTTGTAGGGGAACATTTGCGCCACCGTGTAAGCGCCTGCGTTGAGCAGCGCGAGCAACTCGCCGGGGCGCACGTCGCGCGGCAGCAGCCGGTAGTCGGGGAGGCGTCCCTGTCGCTCGACGTCGAAATAGACATCGCCCGAATCGCAAAGCGGACCGGCGACTTTGTAGGGCGCATCATGCGGCGCATCGGCGCGCGCGGCGCTGATCAAGTGGTAGTACCAGTGATAGGTGCTCATCGAGAGCAAGAGGTTGAAACCGGCATCGGTGAGCAACCACGTGTCGCCCGTTTCGGGGCGGTGCTTGATGTTGCGCACGGTGGTGAGCAATACGCCAGCGTCGGCGATGATGCTGCGTCCCGGTTCAAACAGCAACGTCAGGCGGTCGAGCAAATGTTCGGCTTGCGTGCGCTGCGCTTCATGCCGTGCGACGCGCAAAACTTCATCGATCAATTTCGCCGGATCGAGATCGGCCTCGAACATTTCGCGTTCGTGTGCGGGCAGCATCTCGGCCTGCGCGCGGTCGCGCAAGTAGGTAACCGGAAAGCCCCCACCGAGGTTGATGTGTTCGATGGCGTGGCCGGTCGCGCGATGAATGGCGACGAGGTGCCGCCAGATGACCTCGAAGGCGCGCGTGAAGGGTTCGACATCGGGCGTTTGCGAGCCAACGTGAATGTGTATGCCACAGAGGTGAACCAGTTCCGGATGGGCCAGCGCGCGACTAAAGGCCGCTTCGATCTCCGCCGCCGAGATGCCGAACTTCGAGGTGAGCAACGCCGTCTGCAACCCTGGGTGCGAGCGCGTTTCCACTTCGGGCACGAGCCGCAGCGCAATGCGTGCCCGGCTGCCCAACGTGCGCGCCGCCTTCAGGACGAGTTCGATCTCGTAGAGCGAATCGACGTTGATAGCGTAGATGCCTGCCCCCACCGCTTGGTTGATCTCGTCTTCCGTTTTGCTCGTCCCGTTGAAGACGATCTGATCGGGACGGAATCCGGCGCGTAGCGCTTTGTAGAGTTCGCCGCCGCTGTTGACTTCGATGTCAAGTCCCGCATCGCGGACGACGCCGAGAATGGCCATGAGCGAATTGGCTTTGGAAGCGTAGCAGAAATGAACCGGATGTCCCGTCCGCTGCGCGGCGCGTTTCAACCGGTCGATGTTCTCGCGAATGCGCGGTTCGGAGAAGACGAAAAGCGGCGTGTCGTGCTGCCTCGCCAGTTCGACGGCGTCCACGCCATCGATGGCGAGATGCCCGCGTTGCGGTTCGATGTGTCCGGCGATGGCCCACGCCGGCAGCGATGCGACGTTTTGTTGAGACATGGTCGTTTGTCTTGGTCGAGACGTTTTCAGGCGCGAGCAAGAAAAGCTCCACCGCGCTCTTCGCTCGACGCTGGACGCGAGGGCAGAAGCGAAGATAGTCTTGAAAGCGGGCAAGGTCAAGCTGCAGCGCTGCGCAGCGCTTGCTCGAACTCTGGTACGTCAAGCGAAGCCGGCGTGCTCGCGGCGACAAGCGCGCGCTCGCGGGGGCGTTTGCCGTCGGCGAGATCGAACAGCGTGAGGTGCGAGTTGAGTGACAAGATCATCGACTGGGAAAGAGTCAGAAGCGATTTTCCGGTGACCGAGCGGCTCGTTTACTTGAACAGCGCTGCTGCCGGACCGGTGGCGCGACCCATCGCTGAGGCGGCTATGAGCTTCTATCAGGATATGCTGGCGAGCGGCGACGCGCGATGGTTCGAGTGGCGCGAGCAGATCGAAGAGGCGCGCCAGAACGTCGCTCGTCTGATCAACGCCGACCCGGATGAAATCGCCTTCACCACCAACACCTCGACGGGCATGAACCTGATCGTGGACGCGCTCGAAGGCGCGGGCGAAGTCGTCTCGTGTCGGCTAGAGTTCCCGGTCTCCACCATCCCGTGGATGCACCGCCGTATGGCGGTTCACTTCGCCGAGACGCCCGATGGCTGCGTCACTGCCGAAGCGATCAGGCGCGCGATGACCAAACGGACCGCCATCATCTCCATCAGCCATGTGCAGTATTCGAACGGCGCGCGCGCCGATCTGTTCGAGATCGGTCGCGCCAAGGGCGATCATTGGTTGGTCGTCAACGCCAGTCAATCGGCGGGCGTGCTGCCGATCGACGTCAAGCGGATGCGCATCGACGCGTTGTGCGCGACGGGGCACAAGTGGATGTGCGCGGGCTACGGCGTTGGGTTCGTCTATCTGAGCCGGCGCGTGATGGCGCACGCTGCACCGCGCGTCATCAGTTGGATGAGCGTGCACGAACCTTTCGCCATGCGCAACGACCATTTCACGGTGCGCGCCGATGCGGCGGCGCGAGCGGAGGTCGGCTGCCCGCATTTTGCTGGCATCTTCGCGCTCGGCAGGGCAGCTAGGTACGTCCTCGACCTCGGCCCGGAGCGTGTGGCGGAGCGCGCTCTCGCCCTGAATCAACACTTGACGCGCGAGTTGGATCGCGCCGGATGGCGCGTCCTGTCGCCGCCGGGCGAAGCGCGTTCGGCGGAGACGCTGGTGGCGGCGGCTGAACCGGCGCGCGTGGTCGCTCACTTGAAGGCGCGCGGCATCGCCGTCACGGAGAAGCCCGAAGGTTTTCGCGTCGCCACACATTTCTTCAACACGGCGGGCGATGTCGCGCGTCTCATCGCCGCGCTGGATGAAGCGTGGGCGCAGGTCGTTTGAGGGTCGGTTGTTTGTCAAGCGCCGTGCGTTTGAAGTACATTGTGCCGCGTCGCGTCTGAAACGCGAGTTGAGTTACAATCTCGTGAGCGGAAGAGAGACTGTTTCCCGAGGAGAAGAGCTATGGAAGCGCTCGGCATGGTTGAAACCAAAGGTCTGGTCGCGATGATCGAGGCGGCAGATGCCATGGTCAAGGCGGCCAACGTCACGCTCGTCGGTTATGAAAAGATCGGCGCTGGCTTCGTCACCGCCA
>CAKZOF010000438.1 GCA_937135995.1 uncultured Pyrinomonas sp. | reverse complement strand
GCCCGTCCCTTCGCTCGATCCCATGCCGTTGCCGGTTCCCGGACCGGAAGAGGAGACGCGCGAATTCGAGCGTGGGTCGCCGAATTCAGGTGCTGGTATGTTGCGATAAAGCGCCGGATCGATGTCCAGACCGCCGGTGATCTTGGGCGGCTCTTTCAACTGTGGTGGTTCTTTGGGAATGGGTGCTGGAACCGGAGCGGGTGGCGGCAATTTGCCCTGTTGCGCGGGCGCGGCTTCCTGTCGTCCACCGCCGCCACCGCCACCGGCCCGCTCGAGCTGCGGCTTGGAGCCTTCACCGCGCCCTTTGTTGAAGCCCGCGCGCCCTTGCTCGCCTGTTCCGATGCCTTGATCTTTGGTCTTGGGCCGCTCCTCTTCGAGCGGGATCTCGGTGCTGATCAATCCCTTGAACTCTAGCTCGTTTCGCGCTTGGTCGGCGACCACGCGCCCACGTAGCCGATCGAGCGCAAGCACGAAGAGCACCACCGAGAAGACGATCACCAGCGCTGAGACGACGCCAGCCTGCACCTCGGGTCGTCCGAACGAACGGCGGAGCAAAGCACCATAACCGACGAACAATCGGCGCATGAAATCGACCGGATCGCGCTTGAACTCCGGCCACGTCAACTGCGACTGGCGCCCGACCTCGCGCAACTCCGCCAACAATCGCTGCCAAAGACTCACTTCCTCGAGGATCGTCAGATGAAGTTCCGACTTCCCGGTCGCGTCCGCTGTGGCAGCCATGAAAGACGCGTCTTCAACCGCGCGCTGGCCGCCGTCAAGCCCAAAACTCGACTCCAACGGTTGGTCGGCCACTGTCCGGTGTTGCCCGTTGCTTGCGGCTTGATGCGTCACGGTGCTCGGCTCTTCGTCGTTCACGACCACGGACGCATGCAGCCCGTTGAGCGGCGTACCATCGACCGGGCAGAAACTGAATTGGTCGGTGAACTCTTCTTGGCAAGTCGGACATCTTTTCATGTTTTTCACCTTACAACCGCGCTTCCCAAAACGCAAAGCGCAGCGGAAATCGCGAACCAGATTCGGCTTGGTGGCAAGTTCAAACGCATCTCCTGTTAAGTATAACTCAATTTGATCGCGGGCGCGTACACGGCGCGCTCGTCGGCCAAGTGCTTGGATGCTCAGCGAGCGTCAACGGTTGACGCCCGCTGAGCAGCGCGCGCGACCGGGCGTTCTCGCCTGAACAGGGCACCAAAGTGAGCTCGGCGTAAAAATCACAGCCCATCTCCTCGCCAACGCCGTTCTCGCCCGAACGCGGCTCCAAAACGAGTGACGATCGATCAAGGCACAGCACAGGACGCCGCCATTTGATTTGCAAAGAGAGAATCGAGGACGCCGATGGTTGACGCAAGCCGGATGGCGACTCTACACTTTGCTCTGCTCCCCGAAAGCTAGAGAACCGCGCATGTCGCAGCTCGAGATCTTTCACGGCAAGGCGCGTTCTTGCCGATCAAACGTCGAACGCTCGAAACGATGATGACTCGACCGATCCGTCTGTTGCTCGCGTTGCCGGTCGTCTTATGCCTGACGTCGGCTCCCGATGCACGTCAACTTTCCGCCCAACCGCAGCGCGAACAACTGCTGAACGGGCTGAAGGTTCTGCTTCAGACCAGAAACGCCGATCCGAACGTGCTGCTTCGGCTGCGTGTTCACAGCGGCGCGATCTTCGATCTGGCGGGCAAGGAGGGCACCATGGCATTGCTCGGCGACGCGCTCTTTCCCGACCCATCAGTGCGTCGTTTCGTCGCCGAAGAACTGAACGGGAAGCTGGACGTGACGGTCACTCACGACTATCTCGAAGTCACGCTCGTCGGCCCGTCGCGGGACTTCGAGCGGTTGGTCGAGATCTTACGCAATGCGCTGCTCAATCCGCTCCCCGATGAAGCGACCATCGCACAGCTACGCGAAGCGCGCCTCAAACTCGTGCGCGAGACCAGCGTCGCGCCCAACGTCGTGGCCGACCGAGCAGTGCTCTCGCGTCTTTTCGGCAGTTACCCGCTGGGGCGTCCTGTGGCTGGCACCGCCGATTCGCTCGCTCGCGTCACGCGCGCCGATCTGCTCTTCGCCCGCGAAAGGTTTCTCAACGCAAACAACGCGACGCTGGTCATCATTGGCGGCGTGGAACGTCTCCGCACTATGCGCGCCGTCCGCCAACTCCTCGGCCCGTGGCGCAAGAGCGAAACGCACGTGCCAGCCACTTTTCGTCAATCTGACCCACCCGACTCCCGACCGCTGATCGTCAATCTACCGGACGTCGAAACGGCCGAGATCAGGCTGGCCGTGCGCGGACTGGCGCGCCGCGACCGCGACCGTCCGGCAGCCGAGGTTCTGGCGCTCATCGCGCAAGCACGCTGGACGGCAGCCTTCGCGCCGCTGGCGCGCACCGCCGCTTTTGCTCGCCACGATGCGCATCTCATCTCCGGCGCTTTCATCATGGGTGCCCCCGTGCGCCCGGCGGACGTCGTCCCGGCGCTCGATGCGGCGCGAAGGACGTGGGACGAACTCGCTGCCAAACCGCCTTCCGCCGAAGAGCTTGAGCGCGCCCGTCGACAAAGACTCGCCGACATCAACCGTCCGCTCGACCGGCCCGAAGCGCTGGCCGCTCTCTGGCTCGATGAGGAGACTTACGGAGTAAACACGTCGGACGAAGCGCGCGCGCTCGCTTCGCTGTCCCCCGGTGATGTGCAGCGTGTGGCCGTGCGATTATTCAAGGATGCGCCTACGGCGACGGCGATCGTCGGCGATGAAAAAACGCTGCGAGCCAAGCTCTCTGCTCTTGTCGTCCCCTGAGGCGAATGTAAAATCTTCATAAGCGAATCGCAAGATTAACGCAACCAAAAACTTCCGCCAGCGAGTTACTGTGTCAAACGTCAACGAGAACGGGCAAGATTTCGAGGCGCGAACGGAACACGCACGGCAGGTTCGTTCGATGTTCGCCTCCATCGCCGCCCGGTACGATCTTTTAAATCATCTGCTTTCGGCCAACGTCGATCAACGCTGGCGTCGCTTGCTCACCGAGCAAGTGGCCGCGGTGCTGACCGATCAAAGCCGTCCGCGCGTGCTCGATGTGGCGTGTGGAACAGGGGATTCGTCGCTCGAACTGGCGAGACGATGCGGGGCCGAAGTCGTTGGGCTTGACTTCTGCCGTCCCATGCTCGCCATCGCCAAGCGCAAGGCTGAAGCAGCCGGGCTTCGAGTCCCGTTCGTCGAAGCGGATGCGCTTCGGTTGCCGTTCGATGACGCGACGTTCGACGCGACGACCATCGCTTTCGGGTTGCGTAATTTGGCGAGCCTCCAAACAGGGCTCGAAGAATTGCGACGTGTGGTACGTCCCGGTGGAGCGGTCTTCGTCCTCGAATTCTCGCACCCAGTGGTGCCCGGCTTTCGTCCCCTGTTTCAGTTCTACTTCACGCGCTTGCTGCCGCGCGTCGGCGGCTGGGTAAGCGGGAACAAAGGAGCGTACGAGTATCTGCCCCGCTCCGTGCAAGCGTTTCCGGATCAACGCCGTCTGGCGGAGATGATGCGCGAGGTCGGCTTGGAAAAAGTTTCTTATCGGAATTTGACGGGGGGCATCGCGGCGATTCACATGGGAGTGCGAACACTCCCAAGGACGAGCTCGGTTGCGCACGATGCGCGCAACCTTCGATCGTAGTCCGAAGGCTCGCGTGAATGGTTAGACCCAATGGTAGTCGGGGCTGTTGGGTTGAGGGCGCCGAGTCCTTCGGACTACGACCTCTTTTTTTTGGTACTCCATCGCACTCCTTCAGCTTTGTGACGTCCTCCCCCGAATGAATTCGGGGGCATCCCTCGGGATGCGCGAGGGGTGCTTGCGCACGGGGCGCGTGGAC
>CAKZOF010000437.1 GCA_937135995.1 uncultured Pyrinomonas sp. | reverse complement strand
CGCCCGCGCGCCGCGATCAGTTCCGTCTGCCGCTGGAGCACGAGAAAGACGGTGGTCGTCCCGGCGCGCAACTGCCGTTGCTCGCTTTCGTACTGCAACTCCGCCGACCGGCGCGCAGCCGCTGCAGCAGCGAGTCGTGCTTGCGCCGACCGCAGCGCCTGCAAGGCGTTGCGCACGTCTGCTTCAATCGTCTGTTCGAGTTGCGCGCGTTGCCGACCTATTCTTCTCCCTTCGGCCAACGCGCGGCCTAGATTCGCTTCCGCCGTCCGATTGCGCAGCGGCAGCGCGATGCGCACGCCGACGCGGTAGGTCGGATAGTCCTGGCCTAAGAGGTTCGACAGCGAAGTGAAGTAACCGCCGATCAGATTCGGATTGATCGTGTTGGTCGCCCCGGTGGAACTCACCTGCAACGGCGGCAAACCGAGGATGGCCGAAATGTCGTTGATGCGGTTGATCAGTTCCGGACTCGTGCCGCGCGGCGTCTGCACGGTTTGCACGCGCGTTCCGGCCAAACCGTTCGACGTATAAGTTCCTACCAGATCAACTTGCGGTTTCGTCTGGTCGCGGAAATAGCGTACGTCAATATCGTTGATCTCGGCGCTCGATTGCAACTGCGCGATCTCCGGTCGGTTCCTGAGCGCATCGGCGACCGCCTGCTCCAAACCGATGGTCGGCGGTTCGAGCTCGATGGGCGTGACGGGCGTGATGGCCCGCGACCAGAGCGGCGATAGCCGATCGCGCAGGATGAGCGTCTTGAGCGTGTTTTCGGCGCGCGTCACCGCCTCTTGCGCGGCGTAGACGTTCTGCTCGAAGTTTGCGACCTGCGTCTGCGCGGCGACCACATCGATAGGCGCGAGCACGCCCTTTTCGACCAACCGCTGATTGCTTTCGAGTTGCGCGCGCGCTTGGCGAACGGCATCGATCTGCACCTGTAAGTTACGCAACGCGAAGACCAAGTCCCAATAGGCTTGCTCGACCTCTGTGATCACTTCGATGACGCGCTGGCGGAACTGCGCGTCGGTGAGCGATAGGTTCCGTTTGGCGATCTCGATTTGACGGCGATTGTTGTCGAAACGCAACCCGCGCCACAACGGTTGCACGTAAGTGAGGTTGAACACGCTCGGAAATTGCGGGTTGAGCGTGGCGAACTGGTTGTTGGTCGTCAAACGCGATGAACTGAAATCGAACTGGTACGAACCACCAGCGAAAGGCGAAAGCCCGACGAGCGAAAAGGCGCCGGTCGTATTCGTCTGCGTCAAGACACCGTTGGCGCCGCCGCCGATGGTGGAACTGGTCGGCGTCGTGCGCCGTTCGAAGTAGTTCTCCAACGCAAGCGTCGGATCGTAAGCGCCGCGCGCTGCGCGCAGCGCGTATTCGGCGATCTCAACGTTGATGCGCGCGCCGTCGATGTCGTTGTTGTCGCGCAACGCCATGGCGATGGCATCGCGCAGGGTGAGCGGCAGTTGATCGCGCACATCGACGCCGACACGATCGGGCGACGGCAACGGACGCAACGGAGCGGCGAAATCGGGCGCAACCGGTGGGGGATCGGTCGGCAACTCGGCGGGCAACAGGCCCGGCACGGCACCGACACCGCTCGCCGGCGCCGACTGGACCGGTGCTCGACCCGCTGGCGCACCCGTCATCGTCGCGGGCGCCACGTCGTTCGCCCTTGTTCCCCGTTGATCCTGAGTAGGCGCTTGACTCTGCCCGCCCGAACGCGGCGCGTTCGGATCCGCGTTCGGGATCGAGGTCGCAGGAGCCGGCGCGTCCGGCCTTTGCGGTTGAACATGCTGACCGGATGGCACCGGCCGATCAGATTGAGTGAACGACACTGACCGAACGGGCGACGGCGGCGCGGCGTTGTTCTGACCTGCTGTCGGCAGCCCTGAAAACAGCAACGCGCTGCCGGCCAAAGCCGCGATCCCTGTGCGCCGCGCGTCCATCGACTCTACGTCGAAGAACGCAAGCACTCTCCGAAACCGAACGATGAGCGGATCGCGCCCCACTGCCGCGCTTCCGGCGACTACTGGCCGAAGCAGTCGCCAACTCTGACGAGCGCATCCATGCCGCGCCATCGAGCGCTCTTTTGCGCGCCGAGGCGCGTCGCGAAGAGCGTTCCACCACCGGTTTATGCCGCTTTCAATCACCCGAAGCTTGATCCGCATAGCTCTTCTCTCGTTCGCGCCGGGCGGTCTCGCCCCGCGTCGCGGTGCGATTTCGCGCCAACAGATTCGCGCGAGCGTTGGCCACGCCGTGCTTGAGACCATGCGCCCAAGATTGCGCAAAGGCTCCGGCCCGCTGCCACATACGCAGGTCTTTCGCATCTTCGAAGAGCGAATAGAAGACCGGCACGGCCAACAGCGTCAGCAACAAACAGAGCGATTGCCCGCCCACCACCAACACGCCGATGGAACGGTTGGTCCCCGACCCCGGACCGCTTGAAATCGTCAACGGGATCATGCCAGCTACTAGTGCGATGGTGGTCATCAAGATCGGGCGCAGGCGGTCGCGATTGGCTTGAATGATCGCTTCGTACCGGTCCATGCCCTGCGCGCGCAGTTCGTTGGTGTGATCGATCTGCAGGATGGCGTTCTTCTTGACGATGCCGAACAGCAGCAGAATGCCGAGCGCGGAGAAGATGTTCAAACGCTGGCCAGCGAGCAGCGTCGAAAGAAGCGCAAACGGCACGGCGAGCGGCAGCGTCAGCAGGATCGTCACTGGGTGGATGAACGACTCGAACTGCGCGGCCAAGACTAGGTACATGAAGATGATCGAGAGCAGAAAAGCGAGCGCAAAGGCCCGCACGGCGTTCTGCAACTCTTTGGATTGCCCCGTCACGCCAATGCGATACCCTGGATCCATGCTCAGCTCTTGCGCGTAGCGTTGAATCGCTTCGAGCGCAGCGCCTTCGGAGCCGTTGGGCGCGACGCTGGCCGAGATCGTCACCTGACGCTGACGATTGATGCGATCGATGGAAGCTGGGCTCGTTCCTTCTTCGAGGCGCACGACCTTTTCCAGTTCGACGGGCGCGCCCATGGCCGAGGCGACCGTAAAACGGCGGAGACTTTCGCGACTCCGGCGGAAAGGCTCGTCGGCCTGCAACACGACATCGTACTGGTATGAGCCTTCGCTGTAGGTAGTCACGCGTTGCCCGGCGGCGAGGATGTTGAGCGCTTGGGCGACATCGCCCGCCCGCACTCCGAGGTCAGCAGCGCGCTGCCGGTCGACAATGATGCGTACCTCGGGGCTACCCGGCTCGAGCGAACGCGAAGCGTCACGGATGTTCGGATCCTGCTTGACCTTCTCGAGCAATCGTTGTGAATACTCGTCGAGCTTTTCGATGTCCGGCCCAGCAATGTAGAACGCGAGCGAAGAAGAGCGTCCCATGCCGATGCTCGCACCGATGGACGACGAACCGGAAACGCCGATCTCGTACTCTTTCGGATATCGGCGCAACAGTCCGCGCGTCTTCTGAATCAATTCCGTTTGCGAGTGCTTGCGCTTTTCGACCGGCACCAGACGAACCAGCACGAACCCGCCGTTGGGGCCGCTACCGCGCCCGAATCCAGCGATGGCAAGCGTGCTTTCGACGCCGGGGATCTGTTCGCGTATGTCGCGCGCGATGCGGTCGAGCACCGATTGCGTCGCGGCGAGGCTTGTGCCTTGCGGCATACGCAAGAAGACTTGATAAGTTGATTCGTCTTCGTCGGGCAGGAAGTTCATACCGACAGCACGGTACAGCGGCCAGATCGACGCGACCACCAACGCGCAAACGAGCAAGACGACGAGCCGGTGCGCCATGGACCACTCGAGCATGCGTGTGTAGGTGCGATCGAGCCAGCGATAGAACCGCGAGTT
>CAKZOF010000436.1 GCA_937135995.1 uncultured Pyrinomonas sp. | reverse complement strand
CATCGCCAGCGCCGCAAACGCCGCTCGCCCGCCGTCGACTTCGACGACCTTGTGGTTCATCGCGGTCAACATGTCGGCCAAAGTTTCACGCACTGCTGGCTCGTCGTCGGCGACGAGGACGCAAAGGGAGCCAGATTGAGGGATTTCCCGCGATTCGTGCAGGCTCGGTCCAGCATGCGCTGCCGGCAGGCGGATGACGAAGGTCGTGCCGTGGCCGACTTTCGATTCGACCTCGATGCGCCCGCGATGCCGTTCGATGATGCCGTAGCTGACGAAAAGCCCTAACCCTGTGCCTTGTGCGCCTTTGGTGGTGTAGAAAGGCTCGAAGATCCTTCCCAGCACCTCCGGTTGGATGCCGATGCCCTGATCAGTGAAGCGAAGGACGATCTCGCCATCTTCGCGCCGAGCGGAGATCTTCAGCGTGCCGCCGCGAGGCATGGCATCGATGGCGTTGATGATCAAGTTAACGAAGACTTCGCGCAGTTCGGAAGCGTTGCCGGAAACGTAAAGGCCCGGAGGGACATCGGTCGCTACATCATAGCGCCACCCGTAAAGGAAAGCGTCATCTTCCCAGCACGAGCGAGCCGAGTTCCAGTCGCTCAAACTTTTCGAGCGGAGCTTGGCGCGCGAATGTCTGAATGCGGCGCGCCGTCGCCGCAGCATCTTCGGCCGCCTTTTGAATCACGTCGAGGCTTTGGAGGAGTTTGGGATCGCTGATCCGACGGCGCATCAGCTGCGCGCGCCCCATGATCGCCGCCAGCGCGTTGTTGAAGTCGTGCGCCACGCCGGAGGCCAATTGCCCGAGGGCGCGTAGTTTCTCAGCTTGCATCAAACGTTCGGTCTGCTGCTTCTGCTCGGTCACGTCGTGCGCGAAGCAGAGGCTGCCCGTGACCTTCTCGTCTAAACGTAACGGCGTGCTGTTGATGAGCGCGTAGCGCCAGCCGTCTGCGCCTCGGTAGCGTGCCTCGCACGATTGTGCCTGTCCGGCAAAGGTCTTCTGCAAACAGGCTTCGACCTGCGTGCGATCCTCTTCGTGAATGAAATCGAAGATGCTGCGTCCGATCAACTCCGGCGGAGCGCAACCGGTCAACTCGAAGATGGCGCGATTGCACCAGAGCAAGCGCCCTTCGACGTCGACGGCGTAGATCGCTTCGCGTGCGCTTTGAAGGACGCTGACCAGAAGCGTCTGCTGCTGTCTGGCGGCCGCTTGCGCTTCGCGTAACTCTGTCAGATCACGCGCCGTGCAGATGACGCCCATGATCTGTCCTTGGTCGGCGACCAGCGGTTCAGCCGTGACGAGCAGCGGGCGCAAGGAGCTTTCGGGCACGTATTCGCGCGTCAAGCGGCGCCGCTCGCGCAGAGCGCGTTCGACGAGGCAGGTTTGATCCGTCGCACGCAAGACATCGCAGCAACGTCGCCCGATAAGCAGGTGCGGCCAAGAATCTTCGAGCGCCGCTCCGGCACGGTTGACCCGGACCAGCCTTTTGTCGAGATCGAAGATAAAGATACCGTCGGACATCGCGTCGAAGGTCGCTTCCCATTCGCGTTTAGCTTGCGTGACCAGGCCGAAAAGTTCGGCGTGCGCGATGCCGGTCGCCAGTTGTGTGGCGACCGCTTCGATCAAGGCGATCTCGTCTTCGGTCCAGCGCCGCGGGCGATCCAGTTGGAAGATGCGCAGCAGTCCGCGAAAATTACCTTGAAAGACGAGCGGAAAGAGGATGGTCGATCTGACGCCATGTTCTTTCAATCGTTGTCGCAGTTGTGGATCCTTCTCCTGCTCGGCATCGGCGACGATGACAGGTTGCAACGTCGTCATCAATCGCTGTGCGATCGGCGATTGGTAACTGCCCTGCAAGCGCAAACGCTCCGAGGCGCGGTCGGCGGCATAGATGCAGTCGGGTTTGAGCGTCTCATCGCCGGGAGCGTAAAGGCAGATGTCCACGCGCGAGGCGGCAAGTGTGCGCCCTAGTTCATGCGTTGCCGCGCTTAAAACTTCGGGCAGGTTGAGCGAAGCACGAATAGCCTGCCCCAGACGGTTGATGAGCGCTTCGCGCATGGAAGCGGCCGTCGCCCGCTGATACAACTGCGCTTGGCGAATAGCCAAACCGGTCTGTTCCGCGATCGATTGAGCGAGCGCGATGTCCATCTCGCTCCAGCAGCGCAGCTCGCGCACCTTGGAGACGGCGAACGCGCCGTGAAGGTCGTCGCCGACCTTGACGGCAACGTAGAGGACCGAGCGAATCCCCGAAGGACGGAGCACGTTTTCGTAAATCCCCTGAAGACGCGGATCGTTGGCGACGTCGTCGCTGGCGATGAAGCCGCGCCTTTCGATCAGGAGTTTCAACCCCGCAAGATCTTTGAGACTATATTCGATCACCGGCGGCGAGACGCCGGGCGCCGAGTATTCGGCCACGCCGCGCGCGGTTCCCGTCGCTTCGTCGGGAATGAAGAGCACGCAACGGTCGGCCTCCAACGCTTGTCCGAGTTCGACCACCGCCGCGCGGAAAACTTCCGCCGGATCGAGCGAACGGTGAACGGCGCGAGTGATCCGTCCAATGATCGCCTCGCGCTCGACTTGGCGCGCCAGGTACTTTTCGAGCGCCTTCCGCTCGGTGATGTCGCGCGCAATGCCGCGCATGCCAGCGACCTGCCCACGCGCGTCGTGAAAAGGCGTCGTGATCACTTCGAGATAGCGGACCGAACGGGCCGCGTCGACGACGCGATGAACGTTGCGTCTCGTCTCTTCGGCAGGCAGCGCCGTCTCCTGCGGCTCACCGAAGAGTTCGGTGACCTGTAGGCCGATCAAGTTCGCCGCCGGACGGCCAAAGAAGTTCGCTCCGGCGCGATTGATGCTCGTGATGCGGCCGTGCTTGTCTTGCGTGAAGATGATGTCAGCGGCTTGTTCGACCAGATCGCGGTAGTGGCGCTCGACGCGGCTTCGTTCGACGAGACGCGCCGCTTTGATCAAAAGCTCTTGCAGACGGAAAGGCATTTCGAGGAAGTCATCGGCGCCCGCTTCGAGCCCGCGCAATCCCTCGTCATCGAGCGCTCCGCGCGCGCTCGCCAGCAACACGGGGACATCCGCCGTCCGGTCGTTTGACTTGAGAAGCCGGCACAGTTCGATCCCATCCAGCCCGGGCATGACGATGTCGCTGATGACCAGATCTGGCTGCACCTGTTCGGCCAACACGAGCGCCTCTTCACCGCTCGACGCGCTGAAAACACAGTACCCTTCGTTCTGCAACATGATCGTCAGAACTTCAAGTGTTTCCGGTTCGTCGTTGACAATGAGCAGCGTCGGTTGACTCTGCCGACGAGGTGCGTCGTCGTTCATAGGAATCAGGGTCACGATCTCCAAAAATCCAAAGCCCGCCTGCCGCCGTCGGCTCCGGTCGGACCAGTCGCAAGCGGTTCCCTTTTGTTGCCAACGAACTCTATCTGAAGCGCTGTGACGACTGGTGTTTAGGCGAAAAGCGGAGATTCTCTAGCCTTTCTGCTGCCGTCCGGAAGCCCTCGCAAGGGCAGCCGCTAGTATAACAATGACAAGACGGATTTGTCACCACCAAGGGATCAAGCCGTCCGGGCCGCGTTCGCCGGATGGCCCAGCCGCCGGGAACCCAAAAGCAGCGTCCCGTCGTTCCATGGACCATCTGGCAGAGGCAGCGTTCTTTGTCGGCAGTTCGGGAACTTGTGTGGTCGCCCGGCTCAAGCCAAAAACTTTCGCCCGTGGTCTCAAGGCTTGGCGGCGATCTTTGCGAAGTAACCTTGACGATAGACTAGTTGCAGTTTCTGCTTGCGCAGTTCAGGATTGACGATCTCTATGCGGATGCGCCGGAAAGAGCCATCGCGTCGTTTGTTGGTCGGTGCGTAAGCGATCAGATATTGCGAGCGCAGTTCCTCTTCGATCTGTGCGAAGGCGGCGCGGAGTTCCGTTTCGTCGCGCGGGAAGAAGGCTCGCCCACCGGTGTGTTCAGCCAGCCGGCGGAGCGCTTTCTCGTCGATGCGGAAATTGTACGGGTCGCCGATGCCGATGGCGTAGATGGTCGCTTCGGTTTTGATCGCACGGTCGATGGCCTCTTGCATTTTGAGTCTGCTGCTCGTGTCTTCGCCGTCCGTCAAGAGGATGATCGCGCGGCGCGTGCGATCCGAAGTTTGCGACAGGATCTCGTCGCATGTCACCCAGATGGCGTCCCAGATGGCAGTCGTCCCCTCGTTGGTCCGTCCCGAGATGGGCGGCGTTCCAGGCGCCGTCATGCCGCCGCCGATGTAACCTGCGGGCACGGCGAGTCTAACGCGCTCGATGGCGCGTTGGAT
>CAKZOF010000435.1 GCA_937135995.1 uncultured Pyrinomonas sp. | reverse complement strand
TTTCTCCCGATTCGCGCCAAGCGCCTGCTGCACCTCTGCAGCGCCCCTGCCGCGAAGGTCGACGATGCGCGCGCCTACCTTGGCCAGGACGTGATCCGTTCGCAACTCGTACCCGGGACGCGCGACGACGATGTGATCAACCGTCTCGAGAACGCGCTGCCAATCGCGCCACGTCTCGATCTCCAGCCATGAATCGGCTCCCATGACAAAGAACAAGCGCGCCGAATCGTCGTACTTTGCGCGCAAACGGGTCAGCGTGTCAATCGTGTAAGGGCGCTCCGGAGCCTCCAGTTCCACCGTTGAGAGCCGGAAGCGCGCTTCCGATTGCGTCGCCAGCGCCAACATCGCGAAGCGATGAAACGGCGAAGCCGACGGCACGGCACGCTTGTGTGGCGCAATGTAGGCCGGAATAAACCAGAATTCATCCAAAGCGAAAAGTCGGCACACCGCCTTCGCCACAGCGAGGTGGCCATTGTGCACCGGATCGAAGGTGCCGCCGTAGAGCGCGAGTCTGAGTTGTTCCATTCGCCAATGCCCTCGGGGCCGCAAGCCCACTCGGCACCCCTCTTCCGACTGGTCCAGCACACGGGCGCGGCTCCGAAAGAATTCATCCGACGCCGTGCGACGCGATCCGTTTGAGCGCCTCACGCGCCCAAGCTTTCCGTTTCTTTCGCGGCCCTGATCCCGATTTCGTCCAGCTTGCGCGCCACTGCGCGCAACAGTTCATCCACGCCCTGATTCGTCACCGCTGAGATAGCATGAAATTCGCGCCCGTCGGACAGCGCGCGCGTGCGCAACCGCTCGAGGCGATTTCGTTCGTCGAGGGCGTCGAGCTTGGTCGCCACCACGATCTGCGGCTTTTCGGCTAACTTACGGTCGTATTCAGCCAGCTCGCGGTTGATCACTTCGTAGTCGTGCACCGGATCGCGCCCCGAAAAGGACGAGACATCGACCAGATGAAGCAGCAGCCGCGTGCGTTCGATGTGACGCAAAAATCGATCGCCGAGGCCCGCGCCCCGATGCGCCCCTTCGATCAACCCGGGGATGTCAGCGACGACGAAGGTGCGAAAATCGCCGAGATCGACGACGCCTAGGTGCGGCTCCAACGTGGTGAACGGGTAGTCGGCGATCTTCGGACGGGCGGCCGAGATAGCGGAGATCAAGGTCGATTTGCCGGCATTGGGAAAACCGACCAATCCGACATCGGCCAACAGTTTCAGTTCAAGCCGCAGTTCGCGCTCCTCGCCGGGGCTACCTTGTTGATGGTAACGCGGAGCGCGGTTCGTCGAAGTGGCGAAATGGGCGTTGCCGAACCCGCCCCGTCCGCCGCGCGCCGCGAGATAGCGCGCGCCGTGCGCAGTCAGATCGCACAACAGTTCGCCGGTCTCCGCATCGAAGACTTGCGTGCCGACCGGCACGCGCACGACGACGTCGGCACCAGCCCGCCCCGTGCGATTCGAGCCTTCGCCGTGACGACCGCTTTCAGCCGTGTGTTCCGGGTTATAGCGCAGATGCAGCAACGTGTTGAGCGATTCGTCCGCTTCCAGCCACACGTCGCCCCCGCGCCCGCCGTCACCGCCCGACGGGCCACCCCGCGGGACGTACTTCTCGCGACGAAAAGCGGTCACCCCATTGCCGCCACGCCCGCCACGCACGCGAATTTTGACTCGGTCGATGAACACAGGATGTTTAGATGCAACCGCGCTGCGCTCAGTACCTCGCCGCCGATCTTCGACGAGGGGGCTTCCGCCGCGGTCTTCTTGCTCGCAGGAGGCGAAGCGCTGCTCGCGAGAGACCTTTTAGCGAGCTCGACCGTCCAAAAACAAACGACGCTCGCGGCCATGCTAGGCACGAGCGTCGTTTCTCCGATCGATCCGAAAGACTTTACGCGACGGCCTGCTGGCCCTCGGCGGTCGCCGCCGGATAAACGCTGATGAATTTCCCTAAACGTCCTTTGTCTTCGAACTGCACTACCCCATCGATCAGCGCATAGAGCGTGTCGTCTTTGCCGCGTCCGACGTTCTTGCCCGGCTTCCACTTGGTCCCACGTTGGCGCGCCAAGATATTGCCGCACACCACGTGTTCGCCGCTGAACTTCTTCAACCCGAGCCGTTTGCCGACCGAATCGCGACCGTTGCGCGAAGACCCGACGCCTTTTTTGTGTGCCATAACCCTTTACTTCCTCCTCATCCTCGAGTTCCCTGACGCGGCTTCTCCGGCCATCAACCGATGGAATCTATTTTCACCGCCGTGTAACCCTGTCGGTGCCCCTTCTTGCGTTTGTACTGTTTGCGCCGCTTCTTCTTGAAGACGATGATCTTCTCACCGCGTCCGTGCCCGACGATGGTGCCCACGACGCGCAGCCCCTCGACCACGGGCGCGCCCGCGCGCACACCGTCATCGCTGGCAACCAGAAGCGCCTCGAACTCCACCTGTGTCCCCGGCTCTTTGGCGATGACGGGGACGTGCAGGGTTGCGCCCGGTTCGACGCGAAATTGCTTTCCGCCCGTTCTGATGATTGCGTATGCCACTTCTACCTCCTCTTGGCCGAAACGCCGTGCGCTTCGGAAAAGGTCTCATTATAAAGACTCGTTTTCCCGAGCGTCAAACGGCAGCGAGCTTGGCTTGCTCGCGCGCCATGAACTGCTCCATGAACTTGGTCGAAAAGTCGCCGGAGCGGAATTGCGGATCGTCCATGATCCGCAGATGGAGCGGGATCGTCGTCTTGATCCCTTCGATCACCATCGCTTCCAGCGCGCGCCGCATGCGCGCAATCGCCAGCTCGCGCGTGCGCGCGTGAACGATCAGCTTGGCGATCAGCGAATCATAGTACGGTGGCACGACGTACCCCGGATAGATCGCCGTATCGACGCGCACGCCCGGCCCACCCGGCAAATTACAGGCGACGATGGTACCGGGCGACGGCGCGAAAGTGACGGGATCTTCGGCGTTGATGCGACACTCGATGGCATGCCCGACGATGATCACGTCGTTTTGCGCGAACCCTAACTCCTCGCCCTCAGCAATGCGGATCTGATTGCGCACGATGTCGGCCAACGTGACCATTTCGGTCACCGGATGCTCGACCTGAATGCGCGTGTTCATCTCCATGAAGTAGAAGCTGCCGTCTTCGTCGAGCAAGAACTCCACCGTTCCGGCGTTGGAATAGCCGACGCGTTTGCACGCTTCCACGGCAGCGCGTCCCATGCGCTCGCGCAGTTCCGGTGTCAAGGCTGGCGATGGGGCCTCTTCGATGAGTTTCTGGTGGCGCCGTTGCACGGTGCAATCGCGCTCGCCCAAGTGCACACAGTTGCCGTACTCGTCGGCGAGGATTTGGATCTCGACGTGGCGCGGACGTTCGATGTAACGCTCGATGTAGATGTCGCCGTTTTTGAAGGCTGCCGCCGCTTCGCTCGAGGCGGTCTGCAGCGCCGCGCCCAACTCTTCAGCCCGACGAACAACGCGCATGCCGCGTCCGCCGCCACCAGCTGCCGCCTTGAGCATCACGGGGAAACCGATCTGGCGAGCGATGGCCAGCGCTTCTTCCTCAGAGCGCACCGGTTCAGGGCTTCCGGGCAGAACGGGCAGCCCGGCCTCCTGCATGGCGCGCCGGGCCTCGACCTTGTCGCCCATCAAACGAATGACTTCGGGGCGCGGCCCGATGAATTTGATGTTGCACGCTTCACAGATCTCGGCGAACTGCGAAGACTCGGCCAGAAAACCGTAGCCCGGGTGGATGGCGTCGACGTTGGTGATCTCCGCTGCGCTGATCACCGCCGGAATATTCAGGTAGCTTTGCACGGACGGCGCTGGTCCGATGCAGACGGCCTCGTCAGCGAACCGAACATGCAGCGCATCGCGGTCGGCCTCGGAGTGGACAGCCACGGTGCGGATGCCCATCTCCTTGCACGTCCAGATGATGCGACAGGCGATCTCGCCGCGATTGGCGATCAGTATCTTGCGAAACCTTTTGCTGCTCCGTCCCATTGCCGCTGCCGCGTTGAAAGCCGCGTCCCGCTCTGTCAATCCAACCGAATGCCGAAGAGCGGTTGCCCGTATTCGACCGGCTGACCATTCTCGACGTAGATCTTCTCGACCGTGCCACGCACTTCGGCTTTGATCTCGTTCATCAACTTCATCGCCTCGACGATGCACACCACCGTGTCTGGTTCGACGTGGCTGCCGACCTTCACGTACGGTTCTGCCGTTGGCGACGGCGCGCGGTAAAAGGTGCCGACGATCGGCGATGTGATCAAGTGCAACTCCGCTTCGGCGGCGGCGCTCTTCTCTTCCGGCGTTTCGGTTTGAGTCGGAGCCGACGATGGCGACAAAACCGCAGGCGGCGCTGGTGATGGTGGCGGTGCAGCGACCGGAGCGGAATTGACTTCGCGCCGAAGACGCACGCGAAAGCCTTCCTGCTCGAGTTCGAATTCCGTGAAGCCGTGCGCCGCGATCAAACCCACCAACTCGCGCAACTCGCCCATGTCGATCGTCTGTCCCGAAGCGGGAGTTGTGGCGCTCGCTTCGGGACGACGCCCGCCGACCTTCTGAAACCGTCTTCGCCCGCGCGGGCGCGGCAACTCCTCGCTGCTCGTTGTCGCCACGTTCTGTTCATCCATCCGT
>CAKZOF010000434.1 GCA_937135995.1 uncultured Pyrinomonas sp. | reverse complement strand
ACGCCCGACAAGGCCCGCGAGGCGGCGACGCATATCGGGGCCGTCCCGCACGCGCTGGTATTCTCGACGCTCACCGAGCCGGCGCTGCGCGCGCCGTTCCACGCGGCCGGCCTGCCCCTGTTCGACGTGTTCGAGCGCATCGCGCCGGCGGTGGAAACCGCGCTGGGCGTGGCCGCCACGACCTGTTCGTACCGCGACCTTGTCGGCACAGACCTGATCGTCTTCTTCGGCTCCAACGTTGCCAACAACCAGCCGGTAGCGATGAAGTACCTCTTCTACGCAAAGAAGGCCGGCACCAAAGTGGCCGTTGTCAACCCGTACCGCGAACCGGCGATGGACGTCTATTACGTGCCATCGGATCCGGAAAGCGCGCTCTTCGGGACCAAGATGACCGACCGTTTCTTCCAGATCAAACCAGGCGGCGACATCCCGTTTTTGATCGGCGTCGCCAAACACATGCTCGCGCACGACGGCATCCAAGTTACCGAGCAGGGCTGGACCAAGAACACCGACGGTGACTGGGTGGACCTGCGTTTCATCGAAGAGAACACGGTCGGGTTTGAAGAGTTTGCCCGTCAAGTAGCCGCCATCCCCTGGGAACGGCTTGAAAACGAAAGCGGCGCGTCGCGCGATGAGATGTGGGCGCTCGCTGAGATGATCGGGCGCGCGCGCACAGGCGTCTTCGTCTGGGGCATGGGCATCACGCAGCACGTCTGCGGTGAAGACAACGTCCACGCGATCATCAATCTCGCGCTGCTCAAGGGCTTCGTCGGACGTCGAGGGTGCGGCCTGATGCCGATTCGCGGCCACTCGGGCGTGCAAGGCGGAGCCGAGATGGGGGCCTATGCGACCGTTTTTCCGGGCGGCTTGCCGATCAACGCCGAGAACGCGCGAAAGTTCAGCGAACTGTGGGGCTTCCCCGTGCCGGACCGGCCCGGCTTGACGATGCCCGAAATGCTCGACGCCGCGCTCGACGGCAAGATCGACGTGCTCTTTTCCGTGGGCGGCAGCTTCAACGAAGTGATGCCCGACCCCGAAATGGTCCTGCGTGCGCTGGAGAACATCCCACTGCGGGTCCATTTCGACATCGTGCTCGCCCCGCAGATGCTTTTTGAGCCGAACGAGGCGGTGATCCTGCTGCCAGCGGCGACGCGCTATGAGATGCCGGGCGGCGTGACGGAGACAAGCACCGAACGGCGCGTCATCCTCAGTCCGGAGATCCCGGGGCCGCGAATCGGTGAAGCCCGTCCCGAGTGGGAAGTCTACATGGAGTTGGCACGGCGCGTGCGCCCTGAGTGGGCCGATCGGTTGACCTTTGCGGATACGGCAGCGGTCCGTGAGGAGATCGCGCGCGTCATTCCATTCTATGCCGAGATACGCA
>CAKZOF010000433.1 GCA_937135995.1 uncultured Pyrinomonas sp. | reverse complement strand
GGGCCGGCACAGGCACGCGCTCCACCGTTTCAGTCACAGGGCGGGTGTGCAGGTAGGAGAGGACGAACCGAACCATCTCCGCCGTGGACGGACGCAGCTGGTCTGCGGCCGCACGATGGGCGCGCAGATAGTTCGGCAAGTTCTCGGCGACGTTGGAACGCTGGTAGAACTCGCGTAGCAGCGGGGCGAAATCCAAGATCTCGAGCACCGCTGCGGGAAGGTCTTCGGTGCGTTCGGGCGGATCGAAGTTGGGTGGTCCACCAAGCACAAGCGCCAGCGACACGTAACGCGCCGCTTGTTCGGCAGGTGTTGCGGGCGACGGCAGTGCGTGTTGTTGATAGAACCGCCGAAGTCGCGCGCGCAGATCCGCATCGAGTCCGGCGAGATCGCGGCGCACGGACGCGCGAAACGGCGCGGGCGCGTTCGGTTCAGGATCGAAACCGGCGGCTTCCAGCGCAGCCATCATGACGATCAAGCGGGCGTCGGGTTCGATGACGACGCCGTATTCGGCAAGATCGAGTTGTCTGGCTGGCTGTTGCGGTGCCGGACGCGAAGCGCTTGGAGAAGTCTGCGCTGGCGCTGTTTGCGTCCCGCTTGCGCCTTGAACGAGCAGCAGCGCCGCGCAGAACAGATTGAACGAAAAGCTTGCCATAAAGACAGGTCCCAACGAGGTAAAGCTTGCAAACAGACAAGGATGCCACACCGGGGGCGAAAGATGCCAGCCGCGAGCAAGATGGACGCGCGTTCAACCGACTTCGCATGCGCGCCGGACGCCGGAATTGATCCGGCTCTTTCGTGCGGCGAAAGAAGCAAGCGTGTGCACAGAGACGCCGACTGCGGCGCACGTCTCACCCGAACAGCGTGGGCGATGGCGGACGTGGACATACGCCCTCAATCTTTGGGTTCGGCTTGCGCTCCCTCGAACGGCGCGGATGGTGGCGCGCTCTTACACCTTCGAGCGCGCGACACCGTGCGGAAAAGATCGCCAGCGTAGGAAGCTCCTTTTTGCGCTAGCTTGCTTAGCGATTCACTCCCGAAGCGAGAAAACCGCCATCGACCACGATGATCTCGCCTGTGATATAACTTGCGCTGTCCGAGGCGAGCAGCACCGCGGCACCGACCAACTCTTCGACTTGACCGAAGCGGCCCATCGG
>CAKZOF010000432.1 GCA_937135995.1 uncultured Pyrinomonas sp. | reverse complement strand
TCTTGAAACCGAGATGGGGAGAATGTTGAACACGGCAGACTTCTATAAAAGAGGAGCCAGGTTGGAAGGCATAGAGGATGTGAACAAAATCTGGAAGCAATTCAAGAAAGAGGGTTCGCAGGAATCCCGCGAGAAACTCATCCTCAACTACGCCCCCCTGGTCAAGTACGTGGCGGGGCGGATGGCGCGCTTCGACGGCGCCCGCCAGGGTGTCGGCGTGTGGCTGTGGACCGTGCTCGCGGTCATCGCCGTCGCGGCGCTCGCGCTCATCGGCGGCGTCTTCGTCGTCGGCAAGACGGTGGATGAAGTTGCCGCCGAGATTGCTAAGAGACTGGACGAGTACATCATTGACCCGAAGGTGACTGTGTCGCTCGAACGGGCGATGTCGGCTCGTTATGCCGTGCTCGGCGATGTCGCACAGCCGGGCGTCAAAGTGATGGCGCGTCGGTTGACCGTCTACGAGGCTTTGACCGAATCGGGCGGCATCCTGCGCACGGGCGATAAGAGCAAGGTCACCGTCTTGCGCCGTCAACCCGATGGGACGATGCAGATGTATCGCATCGACGTCGCCAAGATCGAAAAGGGCAAGGCGGCGGACGTCTTCTATCTTGTGCCGGGCGATCAGGTTCTGGTTCCGGGCAATCGCATCAAGCAGATCGAGAGGATTTTGAACTACGTTCCGATCATCGGGTTCGCCCGAATCTTCATGGGTGGTTGGTGAGTCATCTCTTTGCTTACTCCTCCATCAATCCGACGGCGGCGGTCCAGCGTACCGCCGTCGTTTGATTTTAGGTGTGATGATGAAAAGAGTCTGGATCGCGTTCGTTTTCGTCTGTTCCGTTTCGATCTTCGCGTCGGTCGCCACGCACGGCGATTGGCGGCGGCAAGCTTCTGGGACGATGACGCGACTGCGCGCCATCTATTTCGTCGACGGGCAGCGTGGGTTCATCGTCGGCGGCAACGGGGCGGTGCTGACGACGGAAGATGGGGGCGTGACGTGGCGCCTTCAACGTCGCCCGAACGATGATGCGTTGCGCGATGTCCTCTTCATCGGCGAAAAGGTCGGATGGATGCTCGCCGAGCGAAATCCCTTCGCTTTGCGCGAAGGCGAACCGCGTTCGTACTTCTGGCGCAGCGAAGACGCCGGGGCGACTTGGGTGCGACTCAATCCTGTCGGCATCGAAGCTGTGACGTTGACACGCCTCGTCTTCGCCGACGAACTGCACGGCTGGACCTTCGGCGAGGGCGGGGCGATCTATGCGACGCGCGATGGCGGCAAGAGTTGGTCCAGACAGTTCGCCCCGACGCGCTACCTGTTGCTTGGCGGCGCGTGCTATGGCGCGCAACGAGCGTGGATCGTTGGCGCCGGTTCGACTGCGCTCTACACGACCGACGGCGGCGACACGTGGCAACTCGGTACGATGTCGGAGACGGGTGTGCGTCTGAACGGAGTTCACTTCATCGACGAGCAGCGCGGCTGGGCCGTCGGTTCTGGCGGGCGCATCTTCGCCACCGCCAACGGCGGAAAGTCTTGGCGAAGACAGAATACGCCGACCGAAGTCGATCTGTTCGACGTGCGGTTTCGCAACGCGCGCGAAGGTTGGGCCGTGGGTGACGGCGGCATGATCCTCCACACGGTGGATGGCGGGGCAACGTGGACCAGTGTGCCGAGCGGCACCAAGCACCGTTTGGAAAGGCTCTTCATCGTCTCCGATGGGCGCGCGTGGGCAGTGGGATTCGGTGGCACAATCATCGTCGGACCATGAAAGAGCGCTGCGCGAGAAAAGCCATCTCCGGTAGGTCGCCAAAACTCACTTCGCCGTGGCTCTATCTTCGGGAACGGCTGGGAACCGCGCTCCAAGAGTGAGCTTTGCGACGCGCGCTCGATCTTTTGCTCGACTTTTTTCGAAGTTAACCGTCGTCTTTTGCGAGACGACCGACTGTTGCGCTCAAAAGGGATCTGTTCCCACGTCTTCCGCTGGATGGTCGAATCCTCGGCTTCAGGCTTTAAAAGGTGCGGGCGTTGATGCCTGCCGATCGTCTTTTGCTGAACGGCACTGCTCCAGCGCCTTCGCTAGCGGATCCGTTCGAGTCTTGAGCCGGCGCGTTGCAGGAAGGCCTTCATGGTCTCCGTGAGCCGAAGTTGGAGTTCACGGCTGATGCGACTCGCTCCGAGCCATCCGGCCAAACTGTGCAAGTCAGCGGCACGCTGGCGACGAAGTTCGACGCTCTGAACGATGCGGATGAGCGTGCCCGTTTCCGCTGGTGCGAAAGCGGCGCTGTAGCGCAGAAAGTTCTGCTGTTCGTCGGGAAGCGGTTCCCATTCGAGCGCATGCGGCGTGTCCGTTGCGCGCCTTACTGTAAACGAAACGCGCATCGCGCCGAGCAAAGGGACTTCGGCGCGGATTGTCCAACGTCGCGTGCCATCGGGTCTGACCGTGATGCTTTCGACGTTCGGCATCAACTCGGTGAACGTGAGCGGGTCGTCGAAAAAGTCGCGCGCTCTTTCGCGCCCGACCGAGGTTTTCAAATCTCCCGTGAAACTAGCTCCGATGCGAAACAAGCGGGCCAGCGCCTCCGTCGGTTAGATTACCGGTCGCCGTATGTGCGACCACAGAGATTTTATCAAGACATCGTTGTTCCTGCACGCTTGCATCCAAGCGGCAAAAGAGGTTCTCGATCTCAACCGAAGGAGGGAGATCAGCGTCATGCGATATCCGAAGCTTCTCGCTCTTTGCTCCCTCGCGCTCCTGCTCTACGTTGCCCCTTGTGCCCGCGGAGAACGGCCTCCAAGCAACCGGCGCGCTGGTGTGCGGCTCAGGGTCGATCCGCAGCGCAGCCGTTTCATCGTGCGGGCTTTTGTCGGCGGTCTGCTCTCGACGTTCGGCCATGATCACACCATCGCCGTCAAAGATTTCGCCGGCGACGTCGATCTTGATGAAGACCTGCGTAACTCTTCATTGCGCATGGTCGTCCGCGCCGCTTCGCTCGCTGTGATCGACAAGGTGAGCGAAAGGGACCGCCGGGAGATCGAACGGACGATGCGCGATGAAGTGCTCGAAACGTCGAAGTATCCAGAGATCGTCTTCCGCAGCACGCGCGTTCAGCCGCTCGCTGATCAGCGCCGCGTGAGGATCGTCGGTGAGTTGACGTTGCACGGCGTTACGCGCCCGGTGGTGATCGAAGCGGCACTCGTCAGAGAGGGACAAAGCTTGCGCGCACGCGGTGAGTTCGCGCTGCGCCAGTCCGACTTCAAAATCAAGCCGCCATCCATCGGGTTGGGCACGATCAGGGTCAAAGACGAAGTGAAGCTTCAATTCGACTTGATCGCCGTGCCGTGATAGCGAGAGGCCGTTTCGCTCCAGCTTGCAGTCAACTTCCACTCAAGGATCGGCTGAATCGACGCAAGGCAACGTACGCCGTCTGCTCGGACATGGAGCGAACTTCCCGTCGAAAGCGCCCAGCGAAACGGGTCATGCGCGCACGCTTCGATATACAGCTCAAGATACGCGGGACGAGCTTGCCGTTGAGAAGCAACCACCGACGCGACGCCCGACGGAAAAGAGCGCGGCGTTGAATCGTTGTCGTTCGGCTGACGCCTTTTCAACGAACCGCGTTGAAGAGGAACGAGTTGAAAAAGAGCCGTGTTGTCGCGCGCCAAAAGCCGCGAAAGTTCGGGTCTTCGGCGTAAAGCACGACGTGACCGCGTCCGGTCGGTTCGTCGATCACGTAGGCTGTGCCGCGCAGGAGCTTTTCCGTGTTGTCCGGCCAGATGAAACCCGCCACGTGCAGGCGACGCTTCTCGTCGGGACTGAAAACGACGGCATTGACGCCCTCTTTCGATGGAAGAAAGAAGTACCCGGAATCGATGAGCACCGGCAACGTTTCCATCTCGTAGCCGTAGGTGAGAGGCGTCGTTCGGTCAATGGTCGCGAGCATGATGGCTCCGGGCACGGCTTCGGGAACGCGCCCGGGCTTGGCCGAAGGCGAGGCGATGGGCGGTAGCACGGGCGGAGCGCCCTCCATTTTCTCGGTTTGCTCTTCGCGCTTCTGATCCTCAGTGGCTCGTTTCTTTGCGCCCCTTTCCGCCTCTTCCGCTTCGCGTTTTCGGTCTTCGGTTGGTTGCGGCGGCGACGTGGCGGGGCGTTTCGTCTCCGCGCCCGGCTCCTTGTCGGCTGTTTGCGTTGGTTTCTCCTCAGCCTCTTCGCTTCCGACCAACCGCGACGAAGTCAGGTTCACGTCTTTGAGCGCGGCGAAGACGGCTGCGCCTTTGATGCAAACGAGCGTGCCACCGCGACGCGCCCAACCGCGCAAAAGATCGACGCCGTCACGTCCCAACGCGGCGAAGTAGCGCGTCGGCGAACCGTCCGGCAAGATGATGACGTTGTAGCGGTCCAGTTCTGCGCGCTTCAGCCCGTCGATGGTCATCGGCGTAAACTCGATGCCGTAACGATCCAAGGTCCACCACAACGCGCCGTAGCTCGTTTGGCTGACGGGTTCATCGGCGACGACGATGATGCGCGGTGGTTTCAGCGAGACCACCGTCTCGGATCCAATGCCAGCGTCGCCGCGTTCGGCAAAGCCCGTGTTGACCGCATAGACCTGCGCGCCCATGTCACGCGCAAGCTGCGCGATGCGTTCGTGAAGACCGTCGGGATTGCGTCCGACGCGCGCGACCACGGTGCCGCGCGGCCAGTCGCGCGCACCGGCGTTGATGGTTCGCGTAGCGACGGCGAGCTTGTAATCTTCTTGCAGCAGGCGAGCGACGAGCGCTGCCGCTCCGTTGGTTTCATAGGGGATGATGTAAGCGACGGCGGCGCGCCCGCCGACGACATTGCCCGCTGGCGCAAGCGTCTCGTTCGCGTCGCGCGGCGAAGCGAGCGGAGTCGCCGTCACGGGCGAGGCGTCTTCGGTCCAATAGGCTTCGACGCCGAAAGCCAGCGGCAACGACCACGCCGTGATGTCGTAGAAGCCGTACTCTTCTTTGGGCGCGTTTTTGCCGCGACGTTCGTTGCGCCGGAAGCGGGCCAGTTGTTCGCGAACGAACTCGCGATCGAGGGGCGTTTCCGGTTCGAGCAGTGCCTTAGCCAGCCGTTTCTGCGGCTGCGTTAGCTCGACGATGTAGGCTCCGGCGGGGAACTGTTTCGCGACGGGCGCGCCGTCGCGTTCCGCGTAGGAGTGGGCGCGTGCGGAGCTGAAAGGTTGATCGGCGCGCGCCACTTCGATGCCGGCGCGAAGCAGCGCGTCGATCAATTCGGCCGCGCGCACTGGATCCGCGCCGGGCAGGATGATGAAACGGCGCACAGAGCCGCGCTGTCCTTCGTCGATGGCTGAACGACGAAACTCGTAGTAATCGCGCAAGAGGGCTTCGCGATTGCGTGCTGCCGTCTCCAAAGTTTGCATCGAAGCGACGAAATGTTTGGCAATGGCCGAACGGAGCGTGACGATTGTTTCGTCGTCCCTTTTCCACCGCAAGCCTTTCCATCCACCGCCGTCGGTCTCGTAAGTCATTCCGATGGCCCCTTGCAAACTGGGCCACGAATCCCAATAGCCGGGATAGAAGAGGTCGAACACGTCGCGCACATAGTAATCCCAACGCCGCGCGTCAAAGGCGGCGGCATTGGCGCGCCCGAACGCCGTCAACCACTTGCCCGTTTGTTCCACGGGAAGGTTGGGGTTGATCGGCAAAGCTGCCGGCGGAAAGAAGAACTGCGAAGGCTGGCCGTGATGGTCCACCGCGACTTGCGGGTTCCACTCGCGGTAGGCGCGCTGTAAGTTGCGTGTCTCGATCTGCGTCGAGGCCAGATTGTCGCGGTTCAAGTCAAAGCGGTAACGGTTCACACGTCCCCAGACGGACCACGGTTCGCGGTGTTCGGCCGCGGCTGGGTCGGGATCGCCCTTCGCCACGGAGTTGTACCATGTGACGAAGCGTTCGTGTCCATCCGGGTTCTCGCCCGTGATGATGA
>CAKZOF010000431.1 GCA_937135995.1 uncultured Pyrinomonas sp. | reverse complement strand
TCTCCATCGGCGGCGCCTACACCTACTTGGACGCTCGCGACAGACGAACGCGCTTGCCGCTGCTTTCGCGCAATCGGCATCAAGGCTCTGTCAAGCTCGCTTACACAAAGGCGGCGCTCGGACTACGCGTGAACCTGCGCGGCTCGTTCTACTCGAGCTGGATCGTTTCGCGCGCGGCCACCGGAGCGGAGACAGTGGCGCCAGGGTTTCAACTTTGGGACCTCTACGCGGCAAAGACGCTTGGCCGCCGCGGCATCGAGCTTTACGGCGCGATCGACAACCTCTTCGACGATCAAGACCCGAACACAGGCCGCCTCGCTTCCGACAACATGACGCCGCTGCCGCTTTATCGCGCCGAAGTCGGGCGAACCTTTCGCCTCGGCATTCGCTGGAGCTTCCAACGCGCGCGTTGAAAGCTCCGGCGGATTCGCAAGAAGGCGACCTGATGTTCGCTCCGACCGAAAGGCACCGGGCGTTCCGGAAGAATGGTTCTCCGGAACGCCCGACTCTTTGTGCGAGTTGCACGCTGGTCTCATAGATCCGATCAGCTCAACCGGAAGCGCTGCACGGTGAGCTTGAGCGACATCACTCCCTTTTGACTTCAGTCTACCTTGATGCTCACCAACTCCTTCAAGAGACCATCGAACGAGCCGACATTGATCCGCTCGATCTTCTCCGCGATGCGCTCGAGCACTTCGAGTTCCTTCAGACGCAGCGCGACCGGATTGTCTTCCATCACCCGTGCCGTGTTGAGCATGCTGCGCGTAGCCGCCGTCTCCTCGCGCCGCCGGATAACGTTGGCCTGCGCTGCCTTCTCGGCCTCGACCACCTTGGACAGAATGGTCTTGATCTCGCCGGGCAGGATGATGTCTTTGACGCCGACGCTGCTGACCTCGATGCCGTAATCGCGCGTTTTGTCGGCGATGTGCGCGGCCACTTCGCGGTCGACGGCCCCCTTGTCCTCGAGCAGCTCATCGAGCGCGCGCGTGCCGACAGCAGCCCGCAACCCGAATTGCAGCTCTTTGTAGACGTACTCTTCGATGTCGACGAGCTTGGACTTGGCGACCACAGGGTCGACCACTTTGTAACCCGCGGTGAGATTAAACCGCAGCGGCACTTTGTCCTTGCTCAAGATCTCCTGCCCGGAGACTTCCACGGTCCGCAGCCGCATGTCGACCACTTCGGTCTTGAGGTCGCGCCCGAAGACCCACCACGCGTGACAGCCCGGCCCCAACGTCTCGCGCAGATCGCCGTCCACGTAGAGCAAGCCGACGTGCTGCGCCGGCACTTCGCAGACGTGCAGCAAGGGCGCGGCCCGCTGGACTACATCCGGCAAGCCGTTGACCAACTCGGCCACCAACTTTGGCGAGAGCTTGAATTCGGTCTGCGTGTCGAGCACTTCGACCTCGACGTCCCGCCAGAAAAGCTTGCGGCTCGCCGGCGGCAGGATGCTGATCGCGCGCCCTTTGTGACGCACGATGGCCACTTCGGTCGGACCAAGCTGCACTACCTGACAGTAGGCGGCGACGAAGTCCGGATGCCGTTCGATGAGCACGTCTTCCAACGGCAGGTCCGGCACAGGCTGCGTCCGATCGTAAAGGCAGACCGCGATCTCATGCTCGAAGCACCAGAACCCGTAGATGCCAGGCTCGAGCGGCCGCACGAAGTTGCCACGGTCATAGAGCAGACCGATCTGCGACTCAGCCACCTGCACGATACGAACGCCAGCCAACGACCTGTCCTTGATCAAATGAACGAATTGGGCTGGAAGCTCGAACTCACGCTCTAGATTGAAGACGTGCGCTTCGACCTCGATGAAGCCGCGCCAGAAAGCGCGCGTCTGGTCGGGACCGACGGTGGTCCAGTTGTGGCCCAATCGGACCAATGCCGCCTCGACCGGCCCGGTCTTGACGATGACGAAGTTCTCCGTCATCAATGCCGGATAAGCCTCGACCAAAAATTCAATGTTCGGCAAGTCAGCTTCGGGCACGCTTAGATCGTACACGTCCACGTGCCAACCGGGACCGAATAGGTAATGCATGCCGGGGCGCAACACCTTGCGAAAGTCCCCCCGACGATAGAGCAAGCCACGTTCATACTGCTTGATGTGGAATCGACGAAACATAACATCAATCTCCTTGCCAAGCGCAAGCGCGAGAGAAAAAGGCTCCTCTCACGTTTACGCACAAAATAGTGGCTCCGCCAGCCCAGCCCCCACGGCAAGACGACGCGGGCGAGCGCTTGCGACAGGCCGGATCGGAGCCGACGCTTCGGGCCAGCCCGGAAGCTTCCGCGCCGCCAGAAGCGCCTTAGCTCGCATGCGGTGTTCTCTGTGGGCGCACCGTGCGAGACCACGGATCTAGCCCCAAGAGAAGACGCGCACTCGGGCCTGCCGTCCCACACTCGCCAAGCTCGCTCGCCGCTGCAGGCGCGCCTTGGCTCGCGCGCCGTGCCGGAAGCCGGTTGCTAGCGGAGCGGGTTCTAACTTTGTGGAT
>CAKZOF010000430.1 GCA_937135995.1 uncultured Pyrinomonas sp. | reverse complement strand
GTTTGGTCGTTTCGCTGAGCGCGTCGAGCCAGCGGAGCGCTTCGGCGCGGCGACCGGCGCGCGCCCACAGCGTCGCCAGCTCAATTTTCGACGCTTCGTCCGCAGGCGTCACCAATTGCAAATCGCCAATGGCACGTTCCATCTCGCGCAGTTCAATGAGCAAGCGCGCGCGCGCTAGCCGCGCGCGCACGTCATCCGCATCGAGCGCCAGCGCGCGATCCAAACTGGCGAGCGCCGCACGCTGGTCGCCGCTTGCCAGTTCCAACAACGCGCGCTGATGCCAGTCAGCAGCGGTCGCATCGGAGAGGGCGGTCGCCTGTTTTGCGAGACGAAGCGCTTCCGCGCGGTCGCCAGCCTGTTCTCGGAGGCGTGCGAGCGCGACGGTGGCTTGCCGATTGCGCGGTTCGAGCGCGAGCGCGTGGCGCAAAATCTTCTCGGCCTCCGCATCGCCCGTCGTCGCTAAAGCAGCGCCGAAGGCCGCATAGGCGAAAGCCCAATCGGGACGAAGCTCGGTCGCGCGGGCGAAAGCAGCTTTGGCTTCAGCGAGCCGTTTGCTCGCCAGCAGCGCCATCGCTTTTTGAAACTCGGCTTCGGGAAACTCCGGACGCAGCTTGAGCGCTGCATCGTACAATGCGATGGCGTGCCCGTAATCGCCGCGCGCGTGCGCATCCTGCCCGCGCTCGAAGAGCTTGATCGGGTCGTCTTCGGCGCTTGTCGGTTCTTGTCTGGTTCTAGTGTCTGGAAAGATTCGAGTAGCGTGCGCGTCGCTCGACACGGCAGCGAAGGCCAAAGCCATCGCAAAGACGCCGCTCCCGAAACAACTTGTTCGACGCTTGCGCATGGAAGTTGCTTGTCTGCCGTTTGTTCGGCTTTTCGTGTTCGATAATAGCACGCTGGCGGATAAAGCGTCCAAAAGCGCGCGATCCGACGAGCCGGACGTTGTTGCAAAATTTCAAGGGAGAGGAACCATAGGAGAAGATGAAGAGCAAGGTTTTCGTCGGCGTTCTGTTCGTTATCGCACTGCTCAGCGGTGCGTGCAGTCGAGAAGCGAACCAAAATCAACCAGTGACGACCACAACGGAGCGCGGGAGTTCGACGGCGCCGCCCGCTGAAGAGGTCAAAAAACGCGACAACGCGCTGGTGCGCGTCATTCACGCCGTGCCGGGTGCCGCGGCGGTCGATGTGTTCGTGGACGATCAGAAGGCTTTCAGCGGCGTCGCCTACAAAACCGTCACACCTTACAAGGAACTATCGGGCGAGCGCCACACTTTTCGCGTGCGTCCGGCTGGGCTGGACTCAGCTCAACCGTTGGCGGAGAACAGCGAAGGTTTGGGCGACGGCAAGCACTACACAGTGATCGCGCTGCCAAGTGAAGATGGACGTTCGGTCACGTTGCGCGTGCTCGAGGACGAATTGGTGCCGCCATCCAGCGGCAAAGCGCGCGTGCGCGTGATCAACGCTTCCAACGATGCGGGCGAGATCGACGTCTATCCGCAGGGCAAAAACGAGGCGCTGTTTAGCGGGATCAACTTTAAATCCGAAGGTGGGTATAAAGAGGTCGATCCTATGTCCGGCACGCTCGAAGTGCGTCCAGAAGGGCAGAACCGGCCCGTTCTTTCCATCTCCAACGTGAAGTTCGATGCCGGTAAAACCTATACCATCGTCATCGTGGGCCACACGCGCACCACGCCGCGGCTGGAAGCGATCACGGTGGAAGATCAGTTCGGCGGTCGTATGGCGATGCGCTAGGCGCACGGCCTGCTTTCTGCGTCGCGCATACGTGGCGATTGCTCGCAACAAGGGGAGGAGCAAAATTCGCTTCTCCCCTCTGGTCTTCGCATGCGTCGTTGCGGCGCTCGCCCCGTCATGAAGTCCACTGCCCTTTGAGTGCTTGCTCGAGCTTTCGTTGCCGATCCATGATTCACGTCATGAG
>CAKZOF010000429.1 GCA_937135995.1 uncultured Pyrinomonas sp. | reverse complement strand
GGCGGAGTTTCGGCGCATCGAAGTGCTCGACGCGCTCGTCAATCCCGTGTTGATCGCCGAGGTGCTTTCGCCGACGACCGAAAACTACGATCGCGGCATGAAGTTCGAGTGGTACAAATCGATCCCGACTTTCGAGGAATACTTGTTGATCGCGCAAGATCGGCCACACGTCACACAGCGAACGAAACAGCAAGACGGAAGCTGGCTCGAACGCACGATCGAAGGGATGGAAGCCGTCTTGCGCTTGAATTCGCTCGGCAGCGAGCTGCCGTTGAGCGAAATCTACGAGGGCGTCGAGTTCGAATCGGCACGCTGATCGAACTTGCGCCAGTTCTTCATCCGACACTCTTTCGCCGCGATGACTGGTCCAAATGGAAAGGACGTTCGATGCTGAAGTTATCTTTTTGGGGCGCCGCCGGTACGGTCACCGGCTCGAAATATCTGATCGAAACCGCGCGCGCTAGGGTGCTCGTCGATTGCGGCCTCTTTCAAGGTCTCAAAGAGTTACGGGAGTTGAATTGGACCGATCCGCCGTTCGATCCCGCCGCTTTGGATGCCTGCCTGATCACGCACGCGCACATCGATCACATCGGGTATCTGCCGCGTCTCGTCGCGCGCGGATTCTCCGGCCCGATCTATTGCACGCGCGCGACCGCCGAACTGCTTCGCATCTCGCTTCTCGACGCGGCGCGGCTGCAAGAGGAAGAGGCCGACTATCGCAACCGCCACGGCTTGACTTCGCACACGCCCGCGCTCCCGCTCTACACGGAAGAGGACGCGCGCGCCGTGTTCGATCTTTTGCGAGCTGCGAGCAACGATGGCACGCCCGTCGAAGCGGCGCGCGGCATCGGCGCGAGCTTTCGCGTCGCCGGGCACATCCTCGGCGCAAGTCACATCCTCGTCGAAGCGGAAGGCGTGAATGCGCCGCCACTGCGCGTTCTCTTTTCGGGCGATCTGGGCCGCCCCAATCAGCCGATCATCCGCCCGCCTGCGCCGCCGCCCGCTTGCGACTATCTCCTTCTCGAATCGACCTACGGCGATCAACTGCACGACCGCACGCCGCCGAAAGATCTTCTGGCCGCCGTCATCAATGAAGCCGCTGAAAGCGACGCTCCGCTTCTCATTCCGAGTTTTGCCATCGGGCGCACGCAAGAGATTCTCTATTTGATCCGCGAACTCGAAGACGAAGGGCGCATTCCCGTTTTGCGCGTGCGCGTCGACTCTCCGATGGCTAACGCGATCACGCAGATCTACCAAAATCGGAGCGAGGAGCAGGATGAAGAGTACCGCGATCTGGTCGCGTTGAAGCGCCGCCCGCTGCACACTCAGTCGATGCTCATCGCCTCGTCACGCGAAGAATCGAAACGCTTGAACGAGGAGCGCGGTGCGCGCATCATCATCAGTTCATCGGGCATGATGACGGGCGGGCGCGTGCTCCACCACGCGATGCGCATCTTACCGGACGAACGCGCCATCATCTGTTTCGTCGGCTATCAAGCCGCCGGGACGACCGGACGGAAGATCCTCGACGGCGCGCGCGAAGTCAAGATCATGAAGGAGATGATCCCCGTGCGGTGTCGCGTCCGGCAGATCAGCAGCCTTTCAGCTCACGCCGATTACGAAGAGATGCTCGCTTGGTTGAGCGGGCTCGAACGCGCGCCCCGGACCATTTTCCTCACGCATGGCGAGCCGCACGCCGCCGAAGCCTTACGCGCGCACATCGCAGAGCGTTTCGGCTGGCGCGCGGAAACGGCAAGTTACGGCCAAACCGTCGCGCTCGGTTGAGCGAAGAAACTAAAATCGCTGTACGATGGCGAGCGCGCACAAACTCGCTGGCTACAGGGCGCGCCGCGTGTCAAAGCGAAGGCGAGCTACGCGTTTCCCATCGTCACGAGCGATGCTTTGACGCCGTTTCTCCGAAGCCGCGAACCTTCGCCCGGTGCAGAACATCTGCGCCGCTTGCGCCGTTGGCTAAGAGAAAAGGCAAAACGCGCCGACTCAGCCCGCGCTTGAAGTCTGGGGCACGCTCGAACCGAAAGATCGGAACGCAACAACTCTCCATCGCCTTCGTCGACTTCCCCGTGAAGAATGGCCGGTTTCAAGCGCCCCTCATCAGCATTCAGCGCTTTCGGCTGCGCGCCTTGCTCGTGCTATACTATCGCGTTTTGCGATTCATCTCGAAGCCATTCGGAGCGACGTAACTTTGAGCGTACTCGTTGACCGCAACACGCGCCTCATCGTGCAAGGCATCACGGGCAAAGAGGGGACCTTCCACACGCGGCAGATGATCGAATACGGCACCAAGGTGGTCGGCGGTGTGACGCCCGGCAAGGGTGGAACCACGCACGAAGGCGTGCCCGTTTTCAACACGGTCGTCGAAGCCGTACGCGAGACGGGAGCCAACGCTTCGGTCATCTACGTGCCGCCGGCTTTCGCCGCTGACGCGATCATGGAAGCGGCGGACGCCGGCGTGTCGCTCGTCGTCTGCATCACTGAAGGCATCCCCGTGCTCGACATGGTGAAGGTCAAAAGGTATCTGGAAGGGAGGGCGACGCGCCTCATCGGGCCGAACTGTCCGGGAGTGATTTCGCCGGGTAAGTGCAAGATCGGCATCATGCCGGGACACATCCACAAAGAAGGGCCGATCGGCGTCGTCTCGCGCTCGGGAACGTTGACCTACGAAGCGGTGGACCAGTTGACCCGCCTCGGATTGGGCCAGTCAACGGCGATCGGCATCGGCGGCGATCCCATCGTCGGCACGACGCACACCGATGCGTTGCGGCTTTTTCAAGACGATCCCGAAACCGAAGGCATCGTGATGATCGGCGAGATCGGCGGCACGGCGGAAGAAGAGGCCGCCGAGTTCGCCCGAAAGTACGTGACCAAACCGATCGTCGCTTTCATCGCCGGGCAGACCGCGCCGCCGGGCCGTCGTATGGGGCACGCGGGCGCGATCATCTCCGGCGGTAAGGGGACGGCGGCGGAGAAGATGCGCGCGCTCGAACAAGCGGGCATCCGCGTCGTCCGCTCGCCGGCGGAGATCGGCGCGACGATGAAAGAGGCTTTGAGGGGATAGAAAGAATGCGGGTCGCAGCCGAAATGTTCGGGGCAACGTGGCCTTTACGGTTAGGCAAAGCTTAGAGCGGAACGATCGCCCCCCGAAACCATCGGATCGGCTGCCAGCGCGCTTTTGTGCGCCCCGCGTTTGTAAAACATGAAGCTTTGAGAAAGGCGAACGACGCCGCAACGCAAGACGAAAGATTCGATCAACCGAGTGCTCGATCGATTCTGTCTGCGCCCGTTTCCCGAAGGCGCTTTGTCGAGCTTCAGCGTCGCAAAGTTGTCTGCATCCTTGAATTCTGAGTTCTGGAGTTTTCACGACCGAGGAGCGCTTCATGGCTAACAATTTGACGCTTGGAATCATCAAACCCGATGCCGTAAGACAAGGGAAGATCGGGCTCATCCTGCAACGGATCATCGACCGCGGCTTCAACATTCGCGCGATGAAGCTGATCCGCATGACGCGTGAAGAGGCCGAAGGCTTCTACGCCGTCCATCGCGAGCGACCTTTTTTCGGCGAGCTGACGGCTTTCATGTCGAGCGGTCCTTGTGTTGTAATGGTACTGGAAAAGGAGGATGCCGTGCGCGCGTGGCGCGATCTGATGGGCGCGACCGATCCGGCGAAGGCTGCCGAAGGGACGATTCGCAAGGAGTTCGGCTCGAACGTCGGCGAAAACGCCGTGCACGGTTCCGACTCGGACGAAAACGCGGCGATCGAGATCGCTTACTTCTTCAGCCGCCTCGAAATGGTTTGACGAAGAGCGGCTCTCGATCCGAGGAACCGAAACCGTTGGTTTGAATATAACGCCATGTCAATCATCAGCGACATCGTCGAATCGACCAAAGCGATCATCAAGGGGATGAGCGTCACCTTCTCGAAGATACCGAAGGAGAAGTGGACCGTTCAGTACCCGGATGAACCCGTCACCGTGCAGCCGCGCTATCGCGGGCAGCACTTGCTTCACGTTGATGAGAACGGCAAAGAGAAGTGCGTCGCCTGTTTCCTATGCGCGGCGGCCTGCCCGTCGGACTGCATCTACATCGTCGCGGCGGACGACCCGCGCCCGTATGAAGAGCGGGTCGGCGTGGATAATCGCTACGCGGCCGTTTACAACATAGATTACGGGCGCTGCATCTTCTGCGGCTTCTGCGTCGAAGCTTGTCCGAAGGATGCGATCACGCACGGTTACAACTTCGAGTTATCGGTTTACAACCGGGCGGATCTGCTAAAGACCAAGGACGATCTGCTCATCACCAAACAGAAGCAATCGCCCAACTATCGCGTCGCGTGGGCCGACGAAGACGTCGATTCCGAATACAAGGAAGTTTGAACCGCCGCACAGATCCGTCTTTGGCCGAAGGGTGGCAAAATCACTCGCTCTCTTCGGCCTTTTCCTTTGCCGAGACTTCGCGGATTTGCTCCATTTGGAGACGCGCCTTAAAATCTTTCTGCGTTCTACGAACTCGATCGCCAAAGACGGAAGATGATCCACGCCATTCTCTTCGATTTCAACGGTGTCATCATCGACGACGAACCGCTTCAACTCCAAGCCTATCAAGAAGCATTGAAACCCGAGGGTATCGCGCTGACCGAACGCGACTACTACGAATCGCTCGGCATGGACGAAGTGACATTCGTCATCAGCGCTTTCGAGCGAGCGGGAAAAGAACTCTCCGATGCGGCCTTGACGCGCGTCCTGAAGCGCAAGAGCGAGCTTCATCGCCGCATGCTCGAAAACGATCTCCCTTTCTTTCCGGGCGTCGTCGATTTCATCAAGGCCTGTGCGCGCCGTTACACGCTTGGCATCGTCAGCATGTCGCGGCGGCGCGAAATCGAAGAGATCCTCGCGCGGGCCGAACTCGACAGGCTCTTCCCTGTGATCGTCAGCGCCGATGAAGTGCAGGTTTGCAAGCCGCACCCGGAATGTTTCAACCGGGCCTTCATGCTCTTGAACAAAGCACGCCATGCGGCGGGCGAAAGTCAACTCTCGCCTGCCGAGTGTTTGGCCATCGAAGATTCTCCGCCCGGAATTCGCGCTGCGCGTGCCGCCGGGATGCACACGCTCGGCGTCGCCAACACCGTTCCGGCGCAAGCGCTGCGCGAAGCCGGAGCCGAAGTGGTCACGCCCAGCTTAGCCGATTGGACCACGGACGCGATCCATCACCTTTATGAAACTATCTAGTGCGAGGCGGACAGGAGGGGCGCTTTGCTCCCGTCGGGCATGTGACGATTGAATGAAAGCGCCGCGCAGGGTCAAGATCTTCGTCTGGTTTTCACTGCGGCGGCGGATCGAGAGCGTGCGGTTGGTAACTTTCGTCGAGCCACGTGAGTTTGAGGATGCGGACGCGGTCGCTCTTGCAGTTTCGCGCGCTTCGGTCGCCGCAACGAGCGCGCACTTCGACGATGCGGCGCGGATCGAAACGTTTCGGCAACCGCACGGCGACGCGAACATACCCGGCACGGTCCACGCGCAGCCGCTCGTTGCCTGCATCGGATGAAAAGAGGCGCTCCGCGCCTTGCAATCGTACGTCGATGGCGACCGCTTCGCCCTTCTCCGTTGCGTGAGCTTCGACGTAAAGGTAATCGCGCGGGTCGGCGATGGTGTTGATGTCGGCTGGCGTTTCGGCGATGCGTCCCTCGCGTCGCAG
>CAKZOF010000428.1 GCA_937135995.1 uncultured Pyrinomonas sp. | reverse complement strand
TGTTCACCGTCTGTCCGGTGATGAAGAGCGAGATGATGCCGAACGGCACGGCGAGCGGCAGCGTCAGCAGGATCGTCACTGGGTGGATGAACGACTCGAACTGCGCGGCCAAGACCATGTACATGAAGATGAACGAAAGCAAAAAGGCCAGCGCGAAGTAGAATCCGGCGCGCCCCAGTTCTTTGGAGCGCCCGGCCAGTCCGGTCGTATAGCCTGGTTCGAGGTTCATCTCACGCACGAACCGATTCAATTGATCGATCACCGCTGCTTGCGACCCGCCAGCGCGCACGTTGGCCGTCAAAGTCACTTGACGTTGACGGTTCAACCGCTCGATCGAGGATGGGCCCGTGCTCTCTCGCAAGCGCACGACTTGATCGAGTGTGACGTAGCCGAGTTTGGTCGAAGGGACGACCATATTGCCGAGCGCTTCGGGCGTGGCGCGCGCCGGTCCGATGGCGCGTACTTCGACATCGTACTGCTCGGTTCCCTCGTTGAAGGTCGAGACCTTCTGTCCGGCAACGAGCGTGTTCAGCGCCTGCGCGATGTCGCCCACGCGGACGCCGAGATCGGCCGCACGTGAGCGATCGATCTCCACACGCAACTCGGGCTTGCCCACGTTGAAAGTGGTATCCGTATCGACCACGTCCGGAATGGTCTTCATCTTCTCGAGCAAGGCTTGCGAATAGTCTCGCAGCTTGTCGAGGTCGGGCCCGCTGATGACGTACTGAATGTCGGCGTTGCGAAAGCCGCCGCCCGAAATGGCCGAGACCTGTTGGACGCTGGCGCGCAGATCTTCCGGGTACTTCTTCAGCAGCTCGCGCGCCCGTTCCATCAACTCGATCTGCGAGAGCTTGCGCTCCTCGATGGGCGTCAATTTGACGTAGATCGAAGCGCTGTTGGCGATCTGTTGCTGTCCACCGCCGACCGTGGTTAACGTATCGGTCACGCCGGGAAGATCGCGCAGTTCGCGCGCAATCCGTTCGGCCACCGTCGCCGTCGCCGCCGGGGTCGAACCCTCCGGCGCGCGCAATGTGACCTCGAACTGCGATTGATCGTCCACGGGTAGGAAGTTCTTGCCGATCCGCGCGAAGAGCGGAAAGATGCTCAAGATCACCGCCACGCTCAGCAAGACGATCACCCACCGATGCGCCAATGACCACTTGAGCAGGCGCGTGTAGGTGCGATCAATGGCGCTGAAGAAACGCGACTCTTTGGATGTTCGGACGTGCGGCAAAACTTGCTCGCCGGAGAGCGGGCCGTTGGAATAAGTTTCAGCCAGCTCTTCCTCTTGCGCCTTGCGCTCAGCATCCTCTTGCGCCCTGTGCTCGCCGCGCTCCTGTTCATCGGACGCCTCATCATCTTCCGTTTCGGGACGGCGCAAGAGCCGCGCCGATAGCATCGGCGTCAAAGTGAACGACACCAGCAAGCTCACCGCGATAGCGAACGATGCGGTGAAACCAAACGACGACATGAAACGCCCGACGATGCCGCGCATAAAGCCGACCGGGATGAAGACCGCCAGCAACGAGAGCGTCGTCGCCGTCACCGCCAACCCGATCTCACGCGTCGCCTCGATCGCCGCTTGAAACGGCGCCATCCCCTTCTCTTCGATGAAACGGTAGATGTTCTCCAAGACGACGATGGCATCGTCGATCACGATACCGACCATCAAGGTCAGGGCGAGCATCGTGATCTGATTGAGCGTGTATCCCATTGCCGCCATCAGACCGAAAGTCGCGATGATCGAGGTCGGGATGGCGATGGCTGCGATGATCGTCGAACGAATGTTCCACAGAAAGAGGAAGACGACGATGGCAGCGAGGATGCCCCCTTCGATCAAGTGCGTTTCGATCGATTCCACCGCCGCCTTGATGAAGATGGATTGGTCGCCGACGATCTCCGTACGGACATCGGGCGGCAGCGTCGGCGCGATTTCGGCGAGCCGCTCCTTGACGGCGTCGGCGACGGCAACTGTGTTCTGTCCTGATTGCTTGGAGATGATCAACGACACGGCCGGTTGGCCGTTGAGTAGCGCGAGCGAGCGTTGCTCTTCGGTGCCGTCCTCGGCGTAACCGATGTCGCTCAGCTTCACCGGGTAAGAGCCGCGCGTGGCGATGGTGATGTTGTTGAAATCCGCCGGCGTGCGCAAACGTCCGGCCGTGCGCACGACCAACTCGCGCGTCCCTTCGTCAATGCGCCCGCCCGGCAGCTCGATGTTCTGCAGGCGGACGGCGTTGGCGACGTCGATCGGCGTGATGCCGTAGGCGCGCATCTTCTCCGGATCGACCCGAATGTTGATCTGCCGTCGAGCGCCGCCGACGATCTGAACTTGGCCGACGCCGTTGACCGACTCGATCTTCTTCTTGATCTGCTTGTCGGCGATCTCGGTCACTTCGCGCAAAGAGCGCGGAGCCGATACGGCAATGCGCAGGATGGGCGCCGCGTCGGTGTCGAGCTTCTGCACGACCGGTGTTTCCGCCGTCTCCGGTAGATTCGGAATGACGAGATTCACCTTGTCGCGCACTTCCTGCGCCGCAATGTCAGCGTTCTTCTCCAACAGGAAGGTGATGTAGACCTGCGAGACGCCTTCCACCGACGCTGAGCGCAGTTCATCAATGCCGCTGATGGTGTTGACCGCTTCTTCGATCTTATCCGTGATCTCGGTCTCGATCTCTTGCGGCGACGCGCCCGGATTGACGACCGTCACAGTGATCGTCGGAAAATCTATCTTCGGAAAGAGATCAACCCCCAACGAGAAGAAGGAGAAAATGCCGACCACCGTCAGCGACAAGATCAACATCGTCGCAAAGACGGGCCGCCGAACGCAAATCTCAGCTAGCTTTTGCATAAAGCCTCAACCCCCCAGACGCAACCCAAACCGTTCTGATCGCGCGCGCCGAAGTTGCGCAAATTTAAGCCCACCCTTCAAGCGCCAAGGTCAAATCGATCGACGCAGAGGATCTCTTCATCCGTTTTATTGTCGCACCGGCACCAGTATGTCCACTGTGGTCGTACCGTGCTGCTCCCCTCTCTTCATCCGTTTTATTGTCGCACCGGCACCCCATCGCGCAATTTATCGAGATTGCTCGTGGCGACCAGTTCGTCAGTAGCGACGCCGTTTTTCACTTCCACGAGATCGCCTTCCGTCTGGCCCAGTTGCACAACGCGCTCTTCGGCGCGCCCGTCCCTGACGACGAAGACGCGATTGATCCCGGCTTCCGACCGCACGGCGCGTTGCGGGATGAGCACCGCCGGCTGAGATTCAGGCAGCAGGATGCGCACCGTTGCGAACTGGCCCGGTTTCAATACCCCTTCGCCGTTGTCGATCTCGGCCTCGACGATCAACGTGCGCGAAGCGGCGTTCAAATTCGGCGACAGCCGCACCACACGCCCGCTGAAGTTTCTGTCCGGATAGGACGCGACGCTCACCGACACGCTCTGCCCCGGGCGCACTGCACCGAGCGATCGTTCGGGGATCTCGATGCGCACACGCATCGGATTGGTCCGCACAATGGTTGCGATCTTCGACGAAGGCGTAACGTATTCGCCGACGTCCGCCGGTCGGTCGGCGACGTAGCCGCTGATCGGCGCCACCACCACGGCGTCGCGGATGGCCTTGCGCGCCTGTTCGACTTGCGCAGCGGCGGCTTCGGCAGCCGCGCGCGCCGTCTGCACAGCGGCATAGGCTTGTCGCGCTTGTGCGAGCGCGGCTTGGTACTGTTCGCGCAACTGATCGCGCTGCGCGCGCTGCTGATCATAGGAAGCGCGCGAGACATCTCCCGATTCGACCAATCGCTCGTAGCGGCGCAGCTGCTTTTCGGCCAAATCCAACGCCGCGCGCGCTGCTTGCACCTCGGCGACGCGCTCTGGATCGAAACGCTGCCCGGGGCG
>CAKZOF010000427.1 GCA_937135995.1 uncultured Pyrinomonas sp. | reverse complement strand
GATCGGCGATGGATTTGGCGACGAGGATGTTCCCGCTTGCAGCGACGCGATCGGTGGAATCAATGATTCGTCTGCGGCAGCGTGTCAAACGGCATCTGACAAACTAGTGAACGAAAAATCGCGCACCTTGAGCGCCGGCGCGAGAACGGGACGCGACGCGCCGATGCGCTCCGAACCGGTGATGCGTACCGGTGGCGACATTGCCTCGATGTTGCGCAACATTTTGACGGGCGATTCGTTGAAGCGAAAGTTTTTGATCGCCGTCTTGATCCGCCCCTTTTCGATCAGAAACAGTCCATCGCGCGTCAATCCCGTGTAGAGTATAGCGCGCGGATCGACCAGGCGAATGTACCAGAAGCGGGTCACGAGGATGCCGCGCTCGGTGGAACGGATCATCTCATCGAGCGTCGCGTCGCCGCCTGCCATGATGATGTTGGTCGGTTCGGGGGTCGGGGCGATCTGGCGACCCGTCTCTTCGCTCATCTTCTTCGCCCAGTAGCGGGAATAGATGAGGTTTTCGAGCACGCCGTTGCGGACGAAATCCATTCTCTTCGTCGGAAGTCCCTCGTCGTCGAACGGATCGCCGGGGGCGGCGGCGTATTGTGGATCGGTGTAGATGTGGACGCGCTCGTCGAAGAGCTTCTCTCCGAGGCGATTGCCGCCGCCTTTGCGCGAGAAGAAAGAACGTCCTTCATCGGCGGCGCGCGCACCGAAGAAACCCATCATCAAGCCGAGCAGATCGCCAACGGCGTTGGGTTCAAGGACGACCGTGTAGTTGCCCGGTTCGAGCGCGATTGGGTTGCGCGAGCGTTCGGCTTTCTCCAGTGCGCGCGCGCTGACTTGCTGCGCATCGATGTCGCGCAGGCGATGCGAAATGTTGGACGCCCAGCCCGATCCCGTGCCGTCGGGCGTGCGTACCGTGGTCGTCAAAGACGCGAACGACGAACGGTGGTAGCCGAAATTGCCGCGCGTGTTGGCTCGTGCTTCCAACGATCCGGCGTGATCGAACAGGCCGGCGGCAACGAGATTGCGCCCTTGTGCTGGACCGATGATCGCCGCCACGCCCTTGGCGCGCATGGTCGCGTCGGCGGCATAGGTCGCTTGGTCGAAAGCGCCCTCGATCTCTACGTACTCCTGTTTGCCGACGAAAGGCATCTGTTCGGGATCTTCGGGGCGCAAACGGGCGATCTCTTCGGCGCGCCGGACCGCGCGCTCGAGACTGCGCTCATCCGTCGCGTTGGTGGACGCAGCGCCGCTTCGCCGCCCGATGTGCGCGCGGATGACGATGACCAAATCCTCGCGGTCGCCGCTCGTGTTGGCGGAGTTCGCTCCGAAGCGCGTGTAGGCACTGCGGCCACCGCGCAGCACGGCTTCCATCTCGTCAGCCTTGGAGAACGACAGCGCTTTGTCGAGCAGTGCTCTCGCTTCGTTCGGCGTCAGCATTACACTCTCCTCCCCGTGTTGATGATGTTCACGCGGCGAAAACGCGCTGGCGGGCAGCCATGCGAAACGGCGTTGGATTGACCGGGTTCACCTTTGCCGTCGTAGAAAGCGCCGCCCAGCATGTAGAACTCGCGCGAACCGACGGCGTCGCACGAGTTCCAAAAGTCCGGCGTGCGCCCTTGATAAGCGACGTCGCGCAGCATGCCGACCAGTTTCCCTTTCTTGATCTCCCAAAAGACCTGTCCGCCGAATTGGAAATTGTATCGCTGTTGGTCGATCGAATACGAACCGTCGCCTTCGATGTAGACGCCATCTTCGACGTCGGCGATCAACTCTTCGACGCCGATGCGTTGATTGCCGGCGGCGGGTAGAAGGTTGACGTTGGGCATGCGTTGAAAAGCGATGGCGCCCCAGTTTTCGGCGTAGGCTGAGCCGTGCGACCGGCGGCGCCCGATCACCGCTGCGTTGTCGCGCACGGTTTGCAGGTCGACGAGGATGCCGTCGCGTATGATGTCCCACTCGGTTGTCTTCACACCATCGTCGTCCCACCCGCAGGTGGCGAGCGCAAAGCGCTGCGTCTTATCGGCGCGGACGTTGACCACTGGAGAAGCGAAACGGAACTTGCCGAGCATGGCGAGCGTGACGAAAGATGTCCCAGCGTAATTCGCCTCGTAACCGAGGATGCGGTCCAGCTCCGTCGGATGGCCGATCGATTCGTGAATCGTCAACCACAGGTTGGTCGGATGAAGTACAAGATCGCGCTGCCCCGGCTCGACCGGCTTGGCCTCATGTTTTTTGATCGCTTGTTCGACCGCTTTGGGGGCCTCGTCGATCAAGTTATATTCGGCGACCACCTCATACCCTTTGCCGATGGGCGATCCAAAGCTCGCCCGTTGCTCGAAGTTGCCCGTGCGCGAATTGACCGAAGTGACGGTGAAGGAGGGCCACGAACGGATCAAAGTCTGCTCGATGTACGAACCTTCGGTCGAGGCGAAACTCTTCTCTTCTTTGACGAACATCATTCGCGAATTGACGAAGATCGGACCGGGACCGCGCACACCGAGCGCCGCTTCGTTGATCTTCAACAAGTGTTCCACTTTTTCAGACAGCGGCACGGTGAACGGATCGCGCTCGACGGGCGTGGCCCAGCGGGCCTCGGGGTAGCGTTCGGTCGGCACAAGCGTGATGCGCCGTCGTTGAATCGCCCGGTTAGCACGAGCGATTTCGACGGCGCGCGCGGTTATCTTTTCGATCTCCGCCTTGTCTACTTTGTTGGAAGCGGCAAAGCCCCACGCGCCATCGACCAGCACGCGCACGCCGAAGCCGCTCGATTCGGTGCTCGCGACGTTTTCAACGCGCCGTTCGCGCGCGCTGACCACTTCGGTCATGTTTCGGCTCAACCGCACATCCGCATACGACGCCCCACGGCGACGCGCGGCGTCGAGTGCCGCGTCGGCCAGTTCTTTCATCGAATCGCTCCCGAAAACACGAAGATTCAAGCTCGCAGGGCAGACCCATTTTAAGACAGGTCCCCGCGCGAAAAGCAATCAGCTAGAAGCTCGCTCCCTCGCCAGACCTTTCGCCGGAAAACTTTAAGAGTCGGCGCGAGAGCGCGGCCAGCGAGCGACCGAAGAGCCCTCTCTCCGCTCCGGCTTGATCCCCGACGCCACAACGGTTTGCGCGAAGCGACGGCGCGTGGTGATCGAGTGCGGTTGGGAAGCGGGCGGCGATGCGACCGTTCGGTCAGACATCACCGTCCGACGAAAGGAGGCGAGATGTTTGACCATTCGGTCGAACGCGCGATCCGCGAGATCAAGCGCCGCCGTCTTCCCGATGCGCTTCGATCGTCTGCAAAACGTCGGCGAAGAGCGCGCCGTTGGTCGAGAGCGCTTCGCCTCCGCGTACCGTCTGCCGCCCGCGCCAATCGGTGAAAGTCCCGCCCGCTTCGATCAGTATGGGAAGCAACGCCGCGCAATCCCAGTGGTTCATGATCGGATCGAGCATGATGTCGGCGCGCCCGGTGGCGACGAGCGCGTGACCATAGCAATCGCCCCACGTGCGGCGTGCTTTGGCTCGACGTTGAAGTTCCTCGGCGGCGCGCCCCTTGCCATGTTGGGCGCAGATACCGAAGTCGGTCGCCAACAGCAGCGCGTCTTCAAGTCGCGCCGTAGTCGAGACGCGCGCGCGCGCGCCGTTCCAGAAGCAGCCGATGCTGCGCGCTGCATAAACGGTCTCGCCGAGCGCAGGCAGGTGGACCACGCCGAGCACCGGTTCTTCGGCCTCTTCGAGCGCGACGAGCACGCCATAGAGCGGCACGCCGTGAACGAAAGAGTAAGTTCCATCGAGCGGATCAATCACCCATTGCCGGCGCGTGCTTCCGGCGCGCACGCCCTCTTCTTCGCCGATGATGCCGTCGTCGGGAAAGCGGCTTTCGATGCGTTCGCGCAGCAATCTTTCCGCTTCGCGGTCGGCAGCCGTGACGAACGAGCCGTCGCTTTTGCGCTCGGCCGTCACGCGCTGAAAATATTTCAACGTCACCTCGCCCGCCGCCCGCGCCGCTGCGACGGCGAACTCCAGCAAGCCTTCGAGTTCGTCTCTTTTCATCTGTTCCTTTCAGATCCCGGCTCCGGTGCGCCCCCCTTCGCACGGCGAGCCAATTCGCTGGCGATCTCGTCCGGGTAAACGTCGCACTCGGCCAGCATCACCAACAGGTGATAGAGGAGGTCGGCGGTTTCGAGGACGATCTGTTCCCGGACACCGTTTTTCGCCGCAACCATCGTCTCGGCCGACTCTTCGCCGATCTT
>CAKZOF010000426.1 GCA_937135995.1 uncultured Pyrinomonas sp. | reverse complement strand
TGGGACGGTTGTTGACAATGACGTAATCGAAGTCAATGACGGGGGCATACTCACGGATCTTCTCCAAATGGCGGCGCGCCGTGTAGCCGTCGGTTTCGCCTGGCTGGGTCATCAGGTTGCAGACGACGATTTTGACGGCGCGCGATTCAGCGATCGCCTCGGGCACGCGCGCCACCAGGAGATTAGGAAGAATGCTCGTGTAGAGCGAACCGGGACCGATGGTGATGATGTCGGCAGTGCGAATGGCCGCCAGCGCTTCGGGCAAAGGGAGACACTTTTCCGGTTCGAGGCGCAGCCGTTTGATGGGCTTGCGCGAGGCGGTGATGTTGGTCTCGCCACGCACGATCGAGCCGTCCTCCAGTTCGGCGACGAGCCGCACGTCGCTCAACGTCGCCGGGTAGATGCGCCCTTTGATTGCCAGCACCTCGGAGGATAGGCGCACGGCCTCGACGAAATCACCCGTTACCGCCGTCAGCGCCGCCAAAAACAGGTTGCCGAAGCTGTGGCCGCCGAGTTCGCCGTTGCCGGGAAAACGGTAGCGGAACAGGCGCGCCAGCAGCGTCGAGTCTTCCGAAAGGGCGACCATGCAGTTGCGTATGTCGCCGGGCGGGAGGATCTGCAACTCGTCACGTAGCCGACCTGAACTCCCACCATCGTCCGAAACCGTGACGATGGCGACCAGACTCTCCAGCCACGGACCGTCCCGGTCGGCAGCGCCGACGAACCGTTTGAGACCGGAAAGCAGCGTCGACAGGCCCGTGCCGCCGCCGATGGCGACCAGCTTCAAGCCGCGCTCCGTGGTTGCACGCACCCTGATGTTCTCCCCATCGCCAACGTTTCGGCGACGCTAAATCATAGCGATAAACCAACAAGGCTTTCAAACGAAATTAGGGACAGTAAACAGCGGCACGCTGGCCACAGCGGTCTTCTTGGCTCGTCGAATCGAAAGATGTGACCTCCTCTCGCTTCCCCTTCACTAAAGTCACGAAGCGAGAGACTTGATCCCCAGTATCGGTCCGCACGGTCTGCGGGCAGGGGCGTGACGCGCGCGCCCAGTCCAACTTCAGGACTCGCGTTAGGGCCATTTTACGATCTCCCGCTGGGAAAGCGCACCCTTTCGAGGGTGGGATGAAAGGCGGTCTTGTGGTAAATGGCTCGGAACGGCTAGGCTAGCGCGAGGCAAAGACCAAGCGCTCGAAATCGGGTTCGTTGCGCAGTGGCGCCAAGTCTTGGTCCTGTTGCGCGCGCACGCGCAGACTCGGTTGGAGATTGAGCGCGCGTTCGAGCGATTCCAGCGCCGAGCTGATCGACCCGAGACGTGCCCGCGTCGCCGCTAGACCGTAGTGAATATGCGCCGCTTCCGGTTGCCGTTTGAGCGCGCGCTCGAACATCTCCTGCGCAGCCATGTACTGTCCGCGGTTGAGTTCGATCACGCCGCGGTCATACAGAGCTTCCGGGTCGCGCGGCAGGTGATTGTCTTTGCGCAAACGTGCTTCGGCAATGGCGAGATAGGTGCGCGCACGGGCGGCCACCTCGGGCACGTTGGTATGTTGCTCGATGAGCGCGCGGAAAAGGTCGCGCGCCTCGGCGAATCGCCCGCGCGAGAACTCCTTGTGCGCGCGCTCGAAGGCCCGTAGGGCAGCGGCTTCGGCGCTTAGCGTCGGACGCACGCGGGCCGCCGTGGAGGAAGCGGCCGTCTTTTTGGCACGCACGGCCTGAGCCTTCTGCGTCGAGCGCGCCGTCTTTTTCGTCTGTGGTTTTTTGAGCTGAGCCGAGCGCGGAGCGCGTGCCGTCTTCTTTTCGATCACACGCCCGGTCTTGGCGGCCTTTTGGGCCGGCGCTTTATCCGCCTTGCGCCGGGTCGCCGCCCGAGCCGGTTCGCTGGTCGTCGCCCGTTGGCGCCCTTTCTTCACGGCTTTGGCCGAGGCGGAACGCGAAGCGGATCTTTTGGTGCCCTTGGTGATGGGTTCGCTCATGCTCTCGCTCGTCTCGCTTCAAAGAAAAGGCCGTGAAGCGGAATCAACGCTTCAAGCCGACGCCATGTTAACACAAATTTGCCCGGCAGAGCAACTATGGGAACGGGATTTGCTAGCATTTGCTAAACAAAGATAAAAGCTGTTGCAACTTTCGCGGCGCTTGTGCTAAAGTGTGCGCCGGGTTCGTTCCTCGGGGGGAACGAACGATCTCGGGGAGTTCGGCAATCCTTTAGTTTTCGAGCTTCGTGCGCGGACCGAACGGAGCTGCCCCACCGCCGGAGCGTCCGCGTTCTCGCAAAACCGAAGACCTTTTAGAAGTTTAGAAGCGGCTGGTTCTCGATGACGGACACTCCAATCATCATGCGTGAGCAGCAGTACGAGCAGATCAACGCCGTGCTCGAGCGATTGCGCGCGGACTCATCTGCTCGCGTCGTCTTCCTCGTGGACAAAAACGGCCAACCCATTGCCGCGCGTGGGGAGATCGGCGACCTCGACACCACGGGGCTTGCCAGTCTTGCGGCCGGCAACGTCGCCGCCACGGGCGGCATGGCTCGTCTGATCGGCGAAAAGGAGTTCCCAACGCTGGCGCATGAGGGCGAGCGTGAAAGCATCTACATTTCGGTGCTCGGGCGCGCCCTCTTGGTCGTCGTCTTCGACGAACGCTCCAGTCTGGGGCTGGTCAAACTGCGCGCGCGGCAGGCCAGCCACGATCTGGCGACGATCTTCGAGGAGATCGCCCGCGAGGCGCACACGCGCGCGTCGAACGACCTTTCGGCCTTCGCCGAGATCACGGACGAGGACATCGACAGTCTCTTTCGATAAAGGCTCTCACTATTTGTTGGCACTCTCTTGCGGGAGCGCTTCCGAATCACCCTCAGAGCAAAAGCGGACACTCGGACGACCTTCGGACCATGACTTTCATCAACTACGCGGCACGCGAGATCAACTGCAAGATCGTCTACTACGGCCCCGGCTTGTGTGGCAAGACGACCAATCTACAGTACATTTATG